>CANRII010000076.1 GCA_947630685.1 uncultured Ruminiclostridium sp.
GAGCCAACGCTGTTCTACTTCGATTTGTTACCTTTTTGAAAACTATTGCAACTTGCTATTGCAATTTGCGAAATTTTTCTTTACATTAGAAAGAACTTACACTTTTTACCCGAAATTTTCGGAAATTTTCATATAAAATTTACAAATAATAGGATTTTTACAAAAATCTTTAATTTTTATCTTTACTTTGGAAAAATTAAATGTTATAATAACATTGGGTAACTGTATACCGCTCAAGATGATTTGGGACGTCTTGAATAGTATGCAGCAGATATATATAGAAAAATAGACTGTTACCTTGAGGCGGATTTTTGATTTGTTATTCGGGGTACATTTGCAGGAAAGGCAGGGCAGAAATATGAAGTACATTGATTATCGCGAGAAACGCAGCCACGGCAGCAAAGAATTTCCGTTTGCGGTGTATCATGTGACGGACGAGCATCCGAGATATCACATGATATATCATTGGCATTCGGAATGTGAACTGATGGTAGTAAGATCCGGCAGCTTTGAGCTTAATATCGACGGACAGGATCACACCTTATACGAAGGTGACTGTTCGCTGATAATGGGCGGTTCATTGCACGGCGGTATGCCGCTCAAATGTGTGTATGACTGCCTTGTGTTTGATATGGCGGCGCTTATAAAGGGCTGTCCTGAATGTTCGCTTATGCTGCAGCCGGTAATGAATCACGAAAAGAAATTTTCGGCGGTATTGCACAGCGGCACAGCGGCGGCAAAATATGCGGCCGAGGCTGTTGACGTAATGCTGAAAAAAGAGCCGGGATATGAATTTTTTGTACAGGGCAGCCTCTTATCAATGCTCGGCAGTATAATGTCCACCGATGAAATGCAGCCGCAGACCGAAACGGTGCAGGGGGATATGAAAAGAGTACGCAAGTTCAAAAAGGTGCTTTCTTTTATCGAAACGCATTATAAAGAACCTATCACACTTGCCGATATGGCAAAACAGTGCGGCATGAACCGAAATTATTTCTGCCGCGCATTCAAGGAATACACCTCGAAAACGCCGGTCGAGTATCTGAATTACTATCGTATAGAATCGGCGTGCGAGCAGATAGTGGGTACTGACGATAAGCTGATAGATATCGCGATGAACTGCGGTTTCAACGATTACAGCTATTTTATAAAGGTGTTCAAAAGCCATAAGGGAGTAACACCTAGGGATTTTTGCAGAAAAAGTTTTTGACCGCTGATATTCCGCCCGGCATGGCGGGATAATTAATAAAAAATAAAAACAGCGTGGAGAGTAATGCTTTCCATGCTGTTTTTTAACGGTAAACGAACGCGTCCCGCCGAGATCTCTGCGGGACGCTGTTTCGTATTGCTAAGTTTTAAGGTATTGTCAGATAATAGTCCGGATTGAGTCGTTCGTTGCCGTATCTTACTTCAAAGTGACAATGATTTCCGTAAGCGCGTCCGGTAGCGCCTACAGCCGCGATACATTGACCCTGTACGACCTCTTGCCCCTCATATACGAATATCTCGCTGCAATGTCCGTAAAGCGTGGTGTAGCCGTCCGGGTGCAGAATGGTTACCATGTTGCCGTATCCGCCGTTATCAAATCCGGCGAAAGTGACTACACCGGTCGCGCCGGCGTAAATGTCTGCGCCGTATGCGCCGCCTATATCCACTCCGGTATGTCCCGAATAAGAACCCCAGCCGCCCCAGTAAGAGCCGCCTTGTACCGGCCATATATATTTCTTGTCAACTCCTACCGAATCATCGGAATAATGCGACGACTGCGGCGGGAGAGTACCCTCCGATATTACTTCCGATACCGGCTTTTTCACAACTTCGGTATTGGTTATCGTGCGCTTGGTTTCTACGCCGTTTACATAGTATACTCTGGCGGTAACTTTGTTAGTGCCTGTTTCGCCCTTTTGGACCGTGGTCAAAACTCCTTCGTAATGCTCGTCGTCATTGACGTATTCCGTATCATAGGGAACCGACACCTCGTAAGTTTCCGTTCTGGCGATGCTTACCGACAGGAAAGGCACGCTCTGCTCCAGCAAAAGCTGCTTTCCGGCACGCATGACGTAATCTTCTTCGGTAATTTCCGGGTTGTATTCCTCCAGCTTTGACATCGGGATATCCAACTTATCGGAGATAAGCGACGGAGAGTCTCCCTCTTCGACGGTATAATATGACGCCTGCTGCTTTTGCGAATTGAGCAGCTCGATTATATCGCTTTGAGGAATAATGCTTTCCTCTAAGAACAGTCCCGGCTCATAGGTTATTTCCTGCTCAAACGCTACCTGTTCGTCTTTATTGTCGGTGCGATAAGAGTCGAGTATGCGCTCGAGCTCTTTTTCTATTTCGGTATTTTCAGTGACCGCTCCGTAAAATTTTTTGTCTATATATACGCCGAGCGCGTATTCAATGGTGGAATCCGACATTTCAAGCATCATGTTAGCCAGCTCGAATTTGGTGACGTACTGTTGATTTCCAAGCCGCTCAAGCGAGTATTCCGGCATGAAATCTACGTCTGTGGCAGTTCCGCCCGCGTATACTATACGTTCGTTAGTTATCCTTTCGGCGTCGGCATATACCTGTTCATTTTCTATATAGCCCATCATCTTGCCGTTTATAGACAGCTTTATCGCATAACTTGTACCTGTTATGTAATTTACGATATTAAACAGAAATACCAGCGCGATTATAGGCGCGGCATAATTGAAAGCCGTTACCAGCAGTCCGTGCTTGCCGAACAGCGCGTCTCTTATCACCGCTCTTTTTATTCTTGCCGCCGCTCTGCGGTCGCGGTTCTTCTCAGCTTTTTTTATCTCGGCTCGGGATATGCGCAGCGTGCGTTTTGTCCTGATAAACGGCGCCATTACAAATTTGAACAGCGCGGTGAAGATCCTCACCATCGCGTCACGGAACAGTACCGTGTGTTTCCATAAAAATTTTCCCAGCGCGATAATCCAGCCTACCGGTTTTGATAAGGTCGCGGTAAATATATAACAGATGTATTCTCCAAAAGAGGAGATCGCATTGTACATCCGATTTCTTAATGTTATATTGTTTTTTTCAGCCGTTCCTTCCGGCGCTTTTTCCTGAGAAGAGGAGTCTGTAACAATATCCTCTTCCTGCTTAGCCGGCTTGTCCCGGAGCACTATTTCTTCTATATCGTCTTGTTCGGCGGTATCCGGCTGTTTCAGCTCGTTCATGCTTTTCTCCTTTCTTTAGTTCTTAACAATCAGAGAAGCCCGACTGACTTCTTTACTTTTCTATTATAACAAAACGGTAACAAAACTTCAAGGTTTTGTTACCGTTTTGTTACTATTTTGTAACCTTTTCGGCTTATTTACCATTTTTAATGTAAAAAACTTGTGCAAAAGCACAACGATTTTTAGCTGAAATAATACTTTTCGATACTGTCGATAACGCTGCTGTATTCCGGAAATTCCTCCGCAATACGCTTTTTACACCTTTGACAGAACCTTTCCGCCTTGTCGGGATCGTCGCGCATCGCCTGTTTCGCACCCCAGAGATGGGTAAAGCTGTTCTGCGGGAAAAACAGCCTATCCTTATCCATCAGAACAGTATAATCTACTCCGCATTTTTTAGCGAGCATAGGCAGTAGACGCTGTTCAGCAAACACCATATAAGTGAGCGGGTCGCCGGTATGAGCCGCAAGCCGCATGAACGCCGCCGCCTGCGAAGTGTAGTACAGCTTGAAATCCTCGTCGGGCATGTACAAAAAGGCGGTATTGAGCGGCTTTACATTAAAATCTATCCCGTCGGGGAACGTATATCCGTTCATTAAAAAATGCGACACGTCGGGATATATGTCGGGATTCAGTTCTTCCTCGTGTGCGGCGGTCATTATTGAAAGATCCAGCTTTTGCCACACTATAAAATCCGTATCCAGCATGACACAGGGAGCGGGGAAGTCCCTCAGCGCGAGCAGCTTTGCCCCCGCCCAGAACATCTGCGGGTCAACGCCTCCCGCGTCGGCGGCAAGGCTTCCTTCCAGCCTGTCCCATACCGAAGTAATGCCGAGTTTTTCAAAAAGCCCGATGCCATGCGTATCCGTTATCATGGTTATGCTGCCGTTATGTTTTCGCCATTCCAGCGCTGATAATACCGTGCAGTATGCCTCGGCGCGGTCTATGCGCGGCTCGCCGAGAGGGTTTTTAGCGAAAAACGGCGCGGTCGAATATATATGAAAAGCGTTCATATTATATGTATACCGTAGCCGAATCTGTTAAGCGGCTCAGAAGTAAGATTTTTTATAATAGGAGCGGCGGGGCAGAACTTCCCGTCGATTAGAAAATCATCATATCTAAAACTGCCGAATCGGAAAGAGCCGAGATATTGCGCAAATGAGCCGGAGAAGAACGAACTCAGATATTTTGCAAAAGAACCGGAGAAAAACGAGCCTAATTCATATTCAAATTCATACTCGTGATAGCTGCCTTTGCGGAAACTTCCGACGTTGTAGCTGCCCAAATTGTAACTTCCGGTCTTATAGCTTCCGAAACTAAAGCTGCCGGACATGGAGCTAAGCTGATACGAGCTTTGACCTGCCGGAATTGCAGCGCTTGAAACAACGCCTTTATGGTAAACCGGCTTTATGTAATTGCCGGTAAAAATATCGTAAAGCATTTTATCGGGATTTTCTCCCGCGGGAATGCTTTTCAAAGCGTCGGCCTTTTCATGCTCGCCCAGATTTTCCAGCCAAGGCACAAGACTGCCTCCCAAAAAATATCCGCGGACGTCTGTAATATTAAAGTTGTCGGTTATTCCTTGAGCGTCGCTGACCTTTACGCCGTTTATCCAAAGGCAGACGTTATTCATTTGTTACCCCTCCTTTTTATAACCTTCTGCTGCCCAACCGTCGGCAGCGCTTTTGCACAGCGCGACGAACAGCCTATGCTTGAAGCCACGATGTTCATGTTCTTTCAAAGATATGAACTCTTTTATATTTTGACGTTCGGTATGCTTGTCAGCGGGGCAAGGGGAGGTTATAGGAATTATGCTCTCGCGTTCGCACGCCGAAATTATACTCGTTTCAGGCGCCAGGATAAGCGGCCTTATTACGGTGATACTGTGACCCTGTCGGCTGCCGTCAGGTTTTATCTCGGTAACAGGGGAAAAGCAGCCGATACGTCCCTCGTTGAACAGGCACATCAAAAACGTTTCCACGACATCGTCGTTGTTGTGACCGAGCGCCAGCTTATTGCAGCCCAGCTCCTCGGCTGCACCGTATAATGCTCCGCGCCTTAATGAAGCGCACAGCGAGCAGGGATTGCTTTCCTTGCGAATATCAAATACTATCTTTGCGATATCGGTGCTGATTATCCTGTATTCTATCCCGTACTTGCCGCATAGCTTTTTCACCGCGTCAAAATTGCCGGGTATCCCGCCGAACCGCATATCAACAGACACGGCGGCAACTTCGTATTCTTTAGGATAAAACCGTTTCATCTCACACAGAGCGGCCAGCATTATAAGGCTGTCCTTTCCTCCGGAAACGGCTGCCGCTATCTTATCGCCGGAATGTATCATATCGTATTCCTGACATGCCTTACGCATAAAACCCAATATCTTCTGCATATTATTTGTGTTTGCCGAAGCGGAAGAAATTTTCGTGATATTTTATAGGTATGCCGAGTTTTTTCTGAAGCACCGTAGTAACAGCGTCAGACGCAATAAACAAAAGTATACATACTATGCACAGCAGATAGAATATATCCAGCTTTGCGATAACTGCGGCAAGGCCGAATACGGCGGCTGCGATTATTATAACATATCTGGCTGTTTTCAATATTTCATAAGCAAGCCGCATATCAATCCTCGCCTAACTTAAGAGCCTTGTTGATATTTATTTTCCTGATTATCGAACCCAGTATTGCAAATCCTCCGATAAGCATTATTGCAATAAGCGCGTATATCTTTATATAGTCCGCCTGCATTGCCGCGACGCGGAAAGGAGGCATCTGCTCGCTTACGTCGTACATATTCTGGAACAGCGGTACAAACAAGTCGCTTACCACACCGCCTATTATGAACGAGCAGGCGATAGACACGCCGGATACCAGCAGCTGCTCATAGCCGAGCATACCTATTATCTCGCGGAAAGAAAGTCCCATTGCGCGCAGTATGCCGAATTGCAGCGTGCGCCCTCTTATCGAAAGTATCCAGTAGATCAAAAATCCTATTATCGTCATTATCATGATTATGATAAAGTCCAGCGTCAGCGCGCCGTTCATTCCCTGAAGCGACGGATCGGTCTTTGCCTCTATCAGCTCCTGCGAGCTGTCGTTTATTTCCGCGATAGGAAGTCTTGACTCGGATATGCTGTCATACAACGCCTGACTGGTAGCGCCTTCTTTCATCTTAAGCCATATCTCATACGGCTCCAGGATCGTGCGGGAACGCACATAGCCGTAATTCATAACCGCAAAATTGCACTCGTTGGGATTAAGTCCCGGCCAGTAGTCGACTATCGCCATGACGGTAGCGTCAACGTTATCGTTCTTGCCCCAGCGCAGCGCAACCGTATCCCCGATAGCAAGATCGGCGTCCTCGGCAAGTCCGCTTGAGATAAGTACGCCGGAACGGCTTTCCACCATAGCGTTGCAGTAGTTCCACCAATGTATCGGAAGCAGGTCGTTTCTGAACCATGCGGTCTGTGCGAATTTATCCGGCTCTACCGCCATAAGCGTTAAGTTTTCCTTGTAATCCGAGCCGGAAAGCCTTACGGTGTCGTTTATCAGCACCTTGGTCGCTATTTCAACGCCCTCCAGCGCCTCGTAACGCTCAAAGTCGGTTTCTACATATTCCATACCCTCGGTATCCTCGGAATTAGAGGAAAGCCAGTATTCCTTCAGCGTCACGTCTGCGCCGTTTTCATAATAGATACGGTCGCTTATGTTGTTGTTTATCGCACGCGCGGTGTTCGCCGAGAACAGTCCGAACGAGAAGGTTATCACCAAGAACAGCATAAGAAAACGCTCTTTTCCGCCCTGGGAGCGGCATACGGTAGTAATAGCCATATACTGCGGCGGCGACCACAAAGGCCTTAGCAGGAAGTATATCGCTTTAAGTACATAAGGATAAACTCTTATGAACAAAAGTCCGAAGCCGAGTATCAATATAGTCGAGAATACGAACAGCAGCGGGTCAAGCTCTCCGGTAGCGGTAAAAGTCCCGTCGGCATACGCCGCCTCAAGCTGCTGTGCGTAGAAGAACAGGTATACAAAGCCTGCCGCTATAAAGATGATATCGACGAAGCATTTTTCCCAAAGCGACATCTTCACTACCTTGGTGCGGCTCAGCTTGTACTGCACTATGGTGAGCTTTGACGCGGGGATTATCGGTATCATAGTAGTGATGAAGAATACTATCGTCGCTATCAGCGCGTAAAGCACGCTTATTATGGTTATCTTTGCGGAAATTCCGGTACGGTTGACAAACTCCAGAAATCCGTTGGATACGCCCAGGAATTGGCACAGCACCAATCCTATAAACGGCGCGAATACAAGCGTTACCAACCCTAAGATACCGGATTGCGCGGCGTATATGCCGAATATCTGATTAGAGCTTGCGCCGCGGCTTTTGAATACCGCTATTTCGTTTCTTTCACGGTCGACGTTCAATTGCGATACCATGAACAGGTAGAACGCCAGCATTACCATTGCCGGTATCTGTAATATCCACAGGATACGGGTAAGACGGTCGGCGCGGTCTATATATCCCTTAATTATTTCGGCTACATCAAAGGTGTGATTTAAGCCCTGACTGCTGTAAAAACTATCGTCATAATCCAACTGCGCGGATATGTCTGCGATGCGGTTCATATCCATTGTATGGTAATCCAGTGCGTACCTGCGCTGGATATCCTGTATATTGAATCTTCCGGCGGGTATCATATCGTTTACTACGGTGTCATAATCGATTATGATGTTGTTAAGATACGGCTCCATCGTTTCGGACCAATAGCTGTCGTTATCGGTAAGCTGCTCGAAAACGCCGGTTATTTCCACATAATAAGGCTCAATGGAGTTATCTATGCCTAATATCTGGTATTTTTTGCCTATATTGATACCGAGGACTTTCAGCGCCTCTTCGGTGGCGACGCCCTGATATACTCCGTCTACCGGAGCTGCGGAGGGCCATTCTCCGCGGGCTAACTTCATATGGTCGCGGTAGCCGGTCATTCCGGTAAGCCTTAACCTTTTTGAGCGATTTGCGTCGCCGTTTTGGTCGGTGGTTATAAATAAGTAATTGTCTACCAGTACCGTCTTTTGATTTTCCGCCGCAACACCTATTGCGGATATGCGCGAATCCGAAGCGGAAACCACTCGATTTATCTCGTTAAGCTGGGTCTGAGGGTCGATATTATACTGTAACTCCTCATTTACAAAATAAGCGCCGGGATAATTGCCGGTATCTATCTGGTACTGCTCCATATCCTTTATCAACAGACGCTGGAGCGACGCGTCCATATATATCGGTATGGTACTCATCATGCCTGCCGCCATAAGATAGCCTATAAACAGACACAGCACCATCCATTTTGTATTGCGCATTTTGCGCCAAAGCATTGTAAACATCAGAACAAATCCCTTTATTGCATATTACCGCAGATGATAAACGCCTCTGTTCCGCTTTTCGACCATATCGGAAAGCGGAAATTTTCACGTTAATACTGTCCGACAGGTCTTTACTTTACTACTACTTCGTCGCCCTCGCTAAGTCCGGAAAGGACCTGCACCTCGGTCGCGTTGGATATGCCAAGCTCGACCTGGACCTCGGTTTTGACGCCGTCTTTGAATACTTCAACGAAATCCTGCCCGGAAAGCGTTTTGACCAGATACTTCGGAATCACTATCGCGTCCTCCGCCTGATCTTTGATATATGAGATATCGGCAACTGTGCTTATCTTGGTAAAGCTGGGCAGCGTTCCCTTAAACTCCACATATATCGAGCTGGTATCGTCGTCGCCCTCTTCTTTGGCTTCCACAGGGGTTTTTATTACGGTACCGTCAAAATCCTCTTCGTCTATCGTGATAGTTACGTCCTGACCCTTGGTGAACTTCTTATCCTCGTTGACGTTGGCTTTTATATAAAGATCTTCGGGGTCTACTATGATAGCTACTATCTTATATGCTTTTACCGACTCTCCGGGCTTGAAATGCTCGGTGAAGCTGACCAGTCCGTCTGCCGGAGCGAATATCCTGGAGCAGTCATATTCATGCTGGAGCTGATCCAATGTGTTCTGCTCCATTTCAAGCTGGAGCCGGTCGGATTCAGAGCCGGAGGAATTGTAGTTAAGCTGTGCCTTTTGAACGGTAAGCTCCTGATTGCGCAGCCGGTATTCCAGATCGCCCGTACTGTATTCCGCGATAAGGTCGCCTTTTTTAACGGTATCGCCGGCTTTTACATATATCTTCTTTATATTGCCGTCCTCGGTGAAAGTGCAGTTTTCCTGCAGGCGGGAAACCACATATCCGCTGGTAGCGGCACGGTTTACAAGCGTCTTTTTGACCGCTTTGTAAGTCGAATACGCCACGTCCTCTACTTTAAGCACCGGAGGGTCAAGCAGCTTTTCTTCCTCCGGGAAGAAATAACAGCCCGAAAACGACCCGGCAGTCATGCACAGCGCGACGCAAGCCGCCGCGATTCTTATGGTTCTTTTCATGAAATTGTATGACCTCCATAGGCAAAAACATATTTTACGGAGCGAAAAACGCAGGCGCGGTTTTTTTGTCCGACGTTATGTAAACGTTTATACATGTCAATTATAGCACTTTTCATACTGTTTTTCTATACTTTTGAAAAAATAAACGTATTTCACAAAAATATAATAGGATATTTGTGAATTTTTAACATCTCGGAAATTTTCAAAATATTCAAAAAAACCTTGAAATCCGTCATGATTTTTTGTATAATAAAAGGTAGATTTTATTTCGGGCTTAAAATTTGCCCAAATGTCATACAGACAGAAAGGAATCATAAATATGGCTACCAAATATATTTTCGTTACCGGAGGAGTGGTATCCGGACTTGGAAAAGGTATCACCGCCGCTTCGCTCGGCAGATTGCTTAAAATGAGGGGGCTTAAGGTCACTATACAGAAGTTTGACCCGTATATCAATGTCGATCCCGGCACCATGAGCCCTTATCAGCACGGCGAGGTGTTCGTTACCGACGACGGAGCGGAAACCGACCTTGACCTCGGACATTATGAGCGCTTCATAGACGAAAATCTGTCTGTAAATAATAACGTAACCACCGGAAAGATATACTGGACGGTGCTTAATAAAGAGCGCCGCGGCGATTATCTCGGCGGAACTGTACAGGTGATACCGCATATCACAAATGAGATAAAGAAGAGGATCTACAGGGTAGCAAACGTATCCGATGGGGCTGCCGATGTGGTCATAACCGAAATAGGCGGCACGGTGGGCGATATTGAGAGCACTCCGTTTTTGGAGGCTATCCGTCAGGTAGTCACCGACGTTGGCAGGGAAAACGTTGTATACATACACGTTACTTTGCTGCCTTTCATCACCGGCAGCAACGAGCTTAAGACCAAGCCTACCCAGCACAGCGTAAAGGAGCTGCTGTCGCTAGGTATCCAGCCGGATATACTCGTATGCCGCAGCGAAATGGATATAC
>CANRII010000077.1 GCA_947630685.1 uncultured Ruminiclostridium sp.
TGTATCGCCGCCCGACCGGATACCTCCGACAGCGGCAGCCTGCGCTCGTTGCCGACGCTTTGAGGTGAAATATGCTCGAATGATACCGGGTTTTTCACCACGCCGTCCGCGTGCATTCCCGCCTTATGTGCAAACGCCGAACCTCCGATATACGGCATAGTGCCCGGCATTCGGATATTAGCGACGTCCGCTATATACCGCGCGGTATCGGTCAAAGTTTTGAGCTGCGCCGGGCTTACCGCGGACACGTTGTATTTAAGCTGAAGATCGGCGATAATTGTCGAAAGATTCGCGTTTCCGCAGCGTTCGCCTATCCCGATAAAGGTGCCTTGTATATGCTCCGCTCCGGCGCGGTATGCCGCAAGCGTACCCGCCACCGCGCAGCCGCAGTCGTCATGGCAATGGATACCGAGCTTTACATCAATCACCTTTGCCGCCGCCTTGACTGCCGCGGATATCTCCTCCGGCATGCTCCCTCCTCGGGTATCGCACAGGCATATCACCGACGCGCCCGCTTTCTGAGCGGTTTTAAGCACTTCAAGAGAATACTCGGCGTTTTCCTTATATCCGTCAAAAAAATGCTCCGCGTCGAATATCACCGTCCTGCCGCGCTCTTTCAGATAAGCGATACTGTCCGCTATCATAGCAAGGTTTTCTTCCAGCGACACGCCTATTATCTCGGTCGCCTGCATATCCCACGCCTTGCCGAAAATAGCGACGTGCGAGGTCTGCGCTTTAAGCAATGCCGCGATATTCTCGTCGTCGCACGCCTTTACGCCTTTTCTCGCGGTAGAGCCGAACGCTACCGCTTTCGCCCCGCGGCGCGCTTTTATCGCCTTGAAAAATTCCAGGTCCTTGGGATTTGAAAACGGGTTGCCCGCCTCTATATAATCTATCCCGAAGCTGTCCAGCGCCGAGAATATCTTTAGCTTGTCGTCGGTGGAAAAGCTGATCCCCTCGCCCTGCGCGCCGTCTCTCAGCGTTGAATCGTACAGCTCGACTGTCTTTTTCGCCATGTCAGTCTCTTTCCAATGCGCAGATACCGGTGCGTACCATTTTATCTATCTTGAACGGTCTTAGCAGCCCGATAAACGAGCTTATCTTTTCCGGCTCTCCGGTAAGCTCCAGCATTAAGCTGTCCTCTCCGACGTTTACCACCTTAGCGCGGAACAGGTTAGCTATCTCGATGATAGGCTGGCGTGAGGAGGGGGAGTTTCCCGCGCGGATAAGTATATGCTCTCTGCATACCGCGTCCTCAAGCCGTTTTACCTCGGTAACATCGTATAATTTGAGCAGCTGCTTTTCTATCTGCTCTATAGTCGCGCTGTCACCCTCGGTAACTATCGTCATGCGGGAAAACTCGGGGTTTTCGGTCTCCGCGACGTTAAGGCTCTTTATATTATATCCTCTGCGGCTGAACAGGCCTGTCACCCGTCCGAGCACGCCTATGCTGTTATCCACCAGCACCGATAAAACATATTGCTGTGACATATTTACGGCTTTCTCCTTTCAGGTTTTGCTCAGTCGTCTATTATTATTTCGGTTATCGGCTCGGTCACCGACTTGCCCGCCGGAACCATCGGCAATACGTTCAGGTCGCGGTCTATCCGCACCTCGATAAGCACCGGAGCGCTCTTAGATATCTCCAATGCTTCGCAAAGTACCTTTTCACAATCCGCCGCCTTGGTAAGCGAAAACGTCTTTATGCCGAACGCCTCGCCGAGCTTTATATAATCTGTAGGTCTGTCCAGCGTCGTCTGGGAAAAATGCTTATCGTAAAACAGTCTTTGCCATTGGCGCACCATGCCGAGCACGTTATTATTCATCACCAGCTCTATCACCGGTATATTATGCTTTGACAGCGTGACAAGCTCGTTTAAGTTCATGTGAAAGCTGCCGTCGCCCGCTATATTTATTACCGTCCTATCCGGCAAAGCGCATTTCGCGCCTATCGACGCGCCGAGCCCGAAGCCCATCGTGCCCAGTCCGCCGCTGCTGACTAACTGGCGCGGGTGCTTATATCTGTAATACTGCGCCGCCCACATCTGCGCCTGTCCTACCTCGGTACATATCACCGCGTCGCCATTAGTAAGAGCGTCCAGCGTTTCCATTATCTGCTGCGGGGTAATATCCAACTCGTCAGTCCCGGTCTGAGGGAGATTCAGCGGCTCGCCGTTCAATATCTCCTTAAGCCACTCGTCGTGCTGCTGCGGCTTTAACAGGCGGTTCAGCTTTTCGAGTATCTCGGCGCCGTCGCCTATCACCTTATGGAAAGCGGGTATGTTCTTATTTATCTCGGCGGGGTCTATGTCGATATGCAGCACCTTTGCCTTTTTCGCAAAGGTGTTGGGGTCGCCTATGACCCTATCGGAAAATCTTGTGCCTATCGCGATAAACAGATCGCAGTCGGCAAGCGCCCTCGCCGCCGTTTTAGTTCCGTGCATTCCGAGCATTCCTATATACTTATCGTCGGTCTGGTCGTATGCGCCCTGCGCCATCAGCGACGCGGAAACCGGAGCGTTTACAAGCTCGACAAAGGTCTTTAACGCCTTAGCGCCGCGCGGATCGTTTATTCCGCCGCCGCAGTATATGTAAGGTCTTTCGCTTTCCTGTATCATCTCGGCGGCCTTTTGTATGCAGTCGTCCTGATGAAGAGTTGCCGGCGATACTATCGGCTTTATCGGCTTGTTGACAAACTCCGCTTTCAAAGCGGTGACGTCCTTCGGCACATCCACCAGCACAGGGCCTTTCCTGCCCTCGTTGGCTATATAGAACGCTTCCCGCAGCGTGTCCGCCAGCTTGTTTACGTCCTTGACGATAAAATTATGCTTGGTTATCGGCATGGTTATGCCGGTTATGTCCACTTCCTGAAAGCTGTCCAGTCCGAGCTGCGCGCAGGCGACGTTTCCGGTTATAGCGACAACAGGCACGCTGTCCATGTACGCCGTGGCGATACCGGTAACAAGATTCGTAGCGCCGGGACCCGAGGTAGCTATCACCACGCCGGTCTTTCCGGAGGCTCTCGCGTAGCCGTCCGCCGCGTGGCTCGCCCCTTGTTCATGGGCGGTAAGTATATGCTTTATCCTGTCGCTGTATTTGTACAGGCTGTCGTAAATGTTCAGCACCGCTCCGCCGGGATAGCCGAATACGGTGTCTACCCCCTGTTCTATAAGACATTCGCAGATTATATCCGCACCCGTCAGTAAGCTCAAAGCTATCAATCCTTTCCTTTATGTATCTTGTATCTTTACGTTTTACACTATATCTATATAATTTTATCACTAATAAGCGGATTTGTCAACACCACACTTGACAGCCCACGCGCGGTATGCTATGATAAGGAAAAAGTCAGAAAGATAGGGATGATAAGCCGTGACGGACTCTTCAAAAGCATATATACAAGAGCAATTTTCCCGCACCGAATTATTGCTCGGAAAAGCGGCGATCGATAAGCTCGCGGGATCAAGGATAGCGATATTCGGCATAGGCGGCGTGGGCGGCTACGCGGCGGAGGCGCTTGCGCGTATAGGTATAGGAACGCTCGACCTTATCGACAGCGATAAAGTCACCTTATCCAATCTTAACCGACAGATAATCGCCACTCATAAAACGATAGGGCGGTACAAGACCGACGCCGCCGCCGAGCGGATAGCCGATATAAACCCCGGCGCTAAGGTAAATATATACAACGTCTTTTACACAAAGGATACCGCCGACAGCTTCGACTTTTCAAAATACGACTATATCATCGACGCGATAGATACCGTATCCTCAAAGCTCATTTTAGCGGTAAACGCCAAAGCGGCGGGCGTGCCTTTGATAAGCTCGATGGGCGCGGGGAACAAGCTCGATCCCACCATGTTTGAAGTTGCGGATATCTACGATACCTCCGTCTGCCCGCTGGCAAGGGTAATGCGGCACGAACTCAGAAAGCTCGGGATAGAACGGCTTAAGGTCGTATATTCAAAAGAGCCGCCCGTTATCCCGCAGGATAATGCGCGAGTCCCCGGCAGCGCGTCTTTCGTCCCCTCCGTCGCGGGGCTGATAATCGCCGGAGAAGTGGTAAAGGATATATGTGGGATAAAATAAAAAGGAGCAGGCTGTCAAGTCTGCTCCTTAGTTTTTATATAATTTCCTCGGCGTGCCTTGTAACATGGCAGCCTATATTTACCGCTACCGGAAGTCCGGCGATATGGGTGGCGTACTTTTCGATATTGACGTACAGCGCGGTCACCGTGCCGCCAAAGCCCTGACTTCCTATACCCAAAGCGTTTATATTATCTAACATCTGCTGTTCCATTTCGGCGTATACCGGGTCGGGATTTCTTACGGCAAGGTCGCGGCAAAGCGCCTTTTTGGCAAGCATCGCGCTGTATTCAAAGTCGCCGCCTATCCCTACTCCAACTACGATAGGCGGACAAGGGTTGCTGCCCGCGTGGGAAACGACGTCTACCACAAAATCCACTATATCCTTTTTGGAGGCGGACGGGGTGAACATCTTTAACGCGCTCATATTCTCGCTGCCAAAGCCTTTCGGCGCGACCGTTATCTTTACCTTGTCGCCGTCGGTGATATTCGTGTAGATTATCGCGGGGGTGTTGCTGTTGGTGTTCTTTCGCTCTAACGGGTCGCCTACCACCGACAGCCGCAGCTTTCCGCCGATATAGCCGTCGGCTACGCCCTCGTTCACCGCGTCGGTAAGGCTGCCGCCGGTGAAATGCACCTCCTGCCCTATTTCAAGGAAAACTATCGCCATTCCGGTGTCCTGACATACCGGAACTCCCATTTCGGCGGCGCAGTCGATATTTCTGACGATATCGCCCAGCACGCCTTTGCACAGCCCGCTTTCCTCGCACTCGGCGCAGGACTGTATTTTTTCTTTCATTCCGTTAGGAAGATAAAGGTTTGCGTTTACGCAAAGCCTGCTTATCGTTTCCTTTATCACGCTGACGTCTATCTCACGCATTACATTTTACCTCACTTTATCAGCTTGCCGCCTGCAATTATTTTTACCGGGAGCGTCTGCACGTCCAGCGGGTCGCCCTTAAACAGCAGGATATCCGCGTCCTTTCCCGCCTCTATGCTTCCTACCCTGTCGGAGATCCCCGCTATCTCGGCGGGATAACAGGTCATCGCGCGGATAGCCTCGTCATGCTCCAGTCCGCCCCTCACCGCAAGCGCCGCGCTCAGCGGAAGATACTGCTGCGGCACTACCGGGTGGTCGGTGCATATTGCTATCTTTACCCCGGCTTTTGACAAAGCCGCCGCGTTTTCTATCGTGTGATTTTTAAGCTCCGGCTTGCTGCGGTCGCAAAGTATCGGCCCTACCGCGACCGGACAGCCCTCTTTTGCAAGCTCGCTTGAGATAAGATGTCCCTCCGTGCCGTGGATGACGACATAGTCCAGCCCGAACTCTTTGCATATCCTTATCGCGGTGAAAATATCGTCCGCGCGGTGGGCGTGGATATGCGCGGGTATCTCTTTTCTCAGCAGCGGCAGCAGCGCCTCGCACTTTGCGTCATAGTCCGGCCTGTCCAGCTCGTCCTCGCCGCCTATGCTCTCAAAATACGCGTCCATGTCCTCGGCGTAGCGTTTAGCCTTGTATAGCTGCTCGCGGATTATCGCGGCGGTCGCCATTCGGGTCATCGGCGCGTTGTCCCTGTCCTTGTATACCGTTTTGGGATTTTCGCCCAGCGCGAATTTTATCGCCGCCGGCTCTTTTATCACCCGGTCGTCCAGTCTTCTGCCGCCGTAGGTCTTTATCGCCATAAAGCTGCCGCCGACGGGGTTTGCGCTGCCCATTCCGCATACCACCGAAGTAACGCCCGCGCTGACCGCCTCGCAAAAGCAGCGATCCATAGGATTCACCATATCTATCGCGCGCAGGTTCGGCGTGGCGGGGTCGGTGCTTTCGTTGCCGTCGTCGCCCTCAAAGCCAAGCCCGTCCTCCCATACCCCGATATGGGAATGTATGTCGATAAATCCCGGATAGGCGGTAAGCCCCTCGCCGTTTATATCGCCGTCGGAGGTATCAAGGCTTTCCGGCATAGGCATGACCTCGGCTATCTTGTTGTCCTGTATGCGTATATATCCGCGCGGTATATTTTCTCCCGCAGCGGTAAAAATTTTCACATTGTATATCAGCATAAATTCTCCGTCTGTTTGCTTTCCATTCTGATAAATTTCATTATCTCCTCGACGATGTTTTTATCCTCGGTGTTGGAGTTTATCTCATAGGTGCAGTTTTTCCTATATATCGGAAAACGCTTAAGGTATAATTCTTTAAGCTGCTCTTTGCTGTTTTGCTGTACTAACGGGCGGTTGGTATCGTCCTTTATCCTCGTGTAGCAGGTATCAAAAGCCGCGTTTAGAAAAAACACCGTGCCGTTTTCTCTTGCAAACGCCGCCGTTTCGTCCCGCAGCATAGCGCCGCCTCCGGTCGCCACCACCGTATTCCCGCCGAAGGAGCGTATATATTTCACCTCTAACTCCCTGAAATACGGTTCGCCGTATTTGTCGAAAATTTCCGGTATCGTCATACCCTCGCAGGTCACTATATGACGGTCAAGGTCTACGAACTGAGCGCCGCACGCCTTTGAAAGCATCCTGCCGATATGACTTTTCCCGCAGCCCATGAATCCGCACAGGTACACCGTCCTCATCAGACCAGCGCCTCCATGTCGCGCACCAGCAGCTCTATATCCTTTTTATCGTAGGAAGAGCCGTCCCATATCTCGTGAGCCGCCACCGCCTGCCATACCAGCATATTCATGCCGCCGCACACCTTTGCGTTCTTTTGCTTCATCAGCTTCATAAGCAGCGTTTCGCCGGGATTATAGATAAGGTCGAAAAAGCACTTTGTATTGAGCCGTCCGAGCGCCTCTTCTCCCAGCGGAGAGGCGTTTATATTCGGACTCATGCCGACCGGCGTAGCGTTTACGATAAGGTCGTATTCGCCTTTCGCGTCGCAAAGCAGGCAGTATTCCGCGCTGTCGGCCTTAAGCGCGTTTAATTCCTCACACAGCGCCTTTGCCACCGGAACGTCGTCCGGGCGCACCGATATAGTAAGCCTCGCGCCGCCAAGCACCGTTTCTATCGCCGCCATTCTTCCGACTCCGCCGCAGCCGAGCAGCATTACCCTTTCGGCGTTATCGGCGCCCAGCATTTTTACCGTAAGGTTAAACCCCACGCAGTCGGTGTTATAGCCTATGATCTTATCACCTATCGATATGCAGTTCACGCTGTTGTAGCGCTTAGCGCTCTCGTCCAGCTCATCGCACATTTTTATTATGTTTATCTTATGCGGTATCGTGATATTAAAGCCGGCAAGCTCTTTCAGCACGGGGAATTTATCCGTCAGCTCCTCCGGCGGTATATCCATTATCGAATATTCAAAATCGCTTATCCCCGCAAGCTCGAACAGACGCTTATGTATCGGGGGAGAAAGCGTGTGTCCTATCGGGTGTCCTATTATCGCGTAACGTTTCATCAGTCGTTCCTTTCCTGCTTTGCGCGGGAAAATCTGCTTATTACAGCCTTTTCCGCGCGGTCGTAAAATTTATTTACTATATATGCCGCAATAAACGAGCAGATAACGGCGAGTATTATCCCTCCCAAAACGTCGGTAGGATAATGTACATAAAGATACAGCCTTGAAAACGCCATTACCGCCGCGTATACCAAAGCGACTATCCCCAGCCGCTTATGATAGATAAATAACGCTATCGCCGCGTTGAACGCCGCCAAAGTATGCCCCGACGGGAAAGACGGGTCGTCCGGCGGTGGCACTATCAGCGTTATCCACTCGTGCAGCTCAAACGGGCGCGGCCGATCGACTATGTTCTTTATAAGCCCGTTTCCTATTATAACGCCTAATGCTAACGCTATCAACATGCAAACTCCCGCCTTGCGGGTAGACTTGAAGCAAATGCAGACCGCCGCCGCAAGCAAAAATATCCAGCCCATTTCTCCGGTCATGCTGACTATGCTCATAATAGCGTCAAGTATCGGGTTTGCGATATTTCGTATCGCGTCCAGTATCGAAAAATCCAGCGCTACTATGTCCATTACAGTATGCTTTCCAGAGTGTCTGTGTCCTCAACGTTCACGGCGGTAACGTCGTCTAAAGTCTTCTTTACCAGTCCGGTAAGCACCTTGCCGGGGCCGAGCTCAATAAACGTATTTATCCCCTCCGCCTGCATTGCGGCAAGCTCGTCTGTGAATCTGACGGGCGAGCAGATATGCCTTGCCAGCTTGTCCGGCATATCGGAAAAGTCGGTCAGCTTTTTACCGTAAAGATTGCTGTAAAACGCCCTGTCCGGCTCGGCGAAAGCAAAGTCCGCTATGCCGCTTTGAAATTCCTTGGCCGCCGGCTCCATCAGCTTTGAATGGAACGCCGCGCTTACCGCCAATCTCACCGCGCGCTTAGCGCCTTTTTCCTTAAGCGCCGCCTCCGCCTCTTCAACGCCCTCCGGAGTTCCGGCGATGACCGTCTGTACTTTGGAGTTGTAATTTACCGCGCAGACGTATTTACCCTCTGCCGCTATCCTGTCGCATTCCTCTGTCACTATATCCGCGGGCAGACCCAAGACCGCGCTCATGCAGCCGGGGGCGGCCTTTGCCGCTTTATCCATAGCCTCGCTGCGCAGCTTTATCAGCCTGAACGCCTGCTCTACGGTAATACTTCCCGCCGCAACAAGCGCCGCATATTCTCCGAGAGAGTGGCCCGCTACCGCCGCGCAGTCTATACCCTTTTCCCTTACCGCAGTAAGCGCCATAAGAGATACCGCCATTATCGCGGGCTGGGAAACGGTGGTCTGCGCTAATTCCTCCGGCGTGCCGGAAAACATCAGCTCGGACAATCTAAAGCCGAGCACGTCCTCGGCGGTATCCAGTATCTCGCGGCAGGCGGGTATGCCGTCGTACAGCGCTTTTCCCATTCCGGGGTACTGAGAGCCCTGTCCCGAAAAAATAAACGCGGTGGTGTTCTTTTCAAACATTATGTATCTTTCCTTTCCTCTTCGCAAAGACGGCGGCATGTCATATATCGGTTTTTTCTCCGTTTTGCGACAAAACAATGAAAATAAGGTTGACAAAGCACCCATAAATAGGTTAAAATAGAAAGTGGAGTATTTTGGTCTTTACTTTGTCATCATCTGATTTTATTATACACTATACGGCGGATAAAATCAACTGTAAATTATCCGCCAAAGCAAAATAACTCTGTCAGCCGAAAGGACGGAAAACAATGAGCGGTATCAGTATAATCGGCACGGGCTCGTATCTGCCCGAATTTATCGCCACAAATGAAATGTTTACAAAATTTATTGAAACTACCGACGAGTGGATAACTACCCGCACCGGCATATCCGAGCGCCGGATAAGCCCGGACAAGCCGAATTTTATTATGGGGGCGGAGGCTTGCAAAAAAGCTCTCGCCAACGCGGGTATTGAGGGAAAGGATATCGACGCCATAATCGTGTCCACCTGCTCGCCGGATTTTTTCTACCCTAATACCGCCTGCCTTATCCAGAACATAATAGGCGCGGACGGCTGCGCCGCGATAGATATAAACACCGCCTGCACCGGATTTATAACCGCTTTGGATATAGCGAGAAATTACCTCGCGGCGGATATTTACAAGACGATACTGGTAGTGGCGAGCGAGCGGCTCACCAGTCAGATAGACTATGAGGACAGGGCAAGCTGCATACTGTTCGGCGACGGAGCGGGCGCGGCGGTAGTCCAAAAGGGCAGCGGGCTTTACTACAGCACTATGGGCGCTAAGGGCGACATGCTGCGCGACCTTTACTGCAAGGTGGAATATAACCGCAACAACCCGTTTTTCAAGGGCGACGACATACTTAAGGATATCATAAACACCCCGCAGAAGGAACGTTATTTACAGATGGACGGCAAGGCGGTGTATAAATTCGCGGTGGACGCTATGGCGGACGCGGTGGATAAGGTATGCGCGCAGTCCGGCTTTGATATAAACGACCTTGATCTGGTGATACCTCATCAGGCGAATATAAGGATAATCCAGTCGGCGCTCAAAAAGATGAACGTGGACGAAAGCAAGGTATATACCAATCTTGAAACGCACGGCAACACCTCCAGTTCCTGCATACCTATGTGTCTTGCGGAGCTTGACGAAGCGGGACGGCTGAAAAGAGGAATGAAGATATGCCTTGTAGGCTTCGGCGCGGGGCTTACCTACGGAGCCTGCATTTTTGAATACTGAGAAAGGAAAAGGAAGATGAAAACAAGGATAACCGAATTGCTGAATGTAAAATACCCGATATTGCAGGGCGGTATGGCATGGGTAGCGGAAAGCACGCTTGCCGCCGCGGTATCGAATGCCGGCGGCGTGGGACTTATCGCGGGCGGCTCCGCTCCGATAGATTATTTAAGAGAGCAGATACGCCGCGCAAAAAGCCTTACCGACAAGCCTTT
>CANRII010000078.1 GCA_947630685.1 uncultured Ruminiclostridium sp.
CCCCATAAACGGGGTATGGGGCGGAGCCCCAAAATCACCCTCAAGTGGTCTTTGTACTCTCTAAATACTTCTCCGCTTCTTCAACCGGCATCGGGCGGGCGTATAAAAATCCCTGCGCGGTGTCGCAGCCGCACATCTCCAAAAAGTCCGCCTGCTCGGTGGTTTCCACGCCCTCCGCGATAAGCCCTAAGCCTATATCCTTTGACATCGAAATAGTGTGCGAGATTATTTTCTTGCCATGGTCGGATATCATGAAGCTGGACAAAAATTCGCGGTCTATCTTCAGCACGTCGAAATTCGTGCTTTTCAGCGTGTTCAGCGAGGAATATCCCGCGCCGAAATCGTCCATCAGCAGGGTGTAGCCGTGATTTTTAAGCTCCTGCATCATGAGATTTGTGTTTATATTTTCTATGCTCTCGGTTATCTCCACTTCCAGCAGATATTTAGGTAGCCGGTATTTCGCTATCAGCGCGTCAAGAGAATTGATAAAGCTGTCGTCCTTGAGGTGTACCCTAGATACGTTTATAGAAACCGGCAGCGGCCTAAGCCCTTTGTCTATCCAATCTCTAAGGACCTTGCACGCGCACTCCCATACGTAAAGATCCAGCCTTACGATAAAGCCGTTTTCCTCAAACAGCGGGATAAATTCTCCCGGCTGTATCATTCCTCGGGTAGGATGCTGCCATCTTACCAACGCCTCGAATCCCAGCACCTTTTTGCTGGAAATGCTGAATTTCGGCTGCAGGTAGATCAAAAACTCCTTGTTCTCCAGCGCGGTGACCATGTTTTCTTCTATGAACTTTCTCACCTTGCCGACCTGAAGCAGCTTGTTATCGTAAAACGCAATATTCTCTATCGCGCTGTGCTTTACTATATTGCGCGCCTGCGACGCACGGTCGCCCATTACGCGCGGCGGCAATGTCTTGTCGTCTATCAGGAAAACGCCGAAAGAAAGCTCATACCGTATATCGCGGAATCCCAGCAGCCGCTGCTCTACCGCTCTTATCTCGGCGGTCAGGGATTCGATCGTATCGTAAGGGGTAAGCAGCATGAACAGATCCGCGCTGAGCCTTGCGCTGAGCTGCTCCTTGCCGCAATACGCTTTCAGCCTGCGGGCGATGTAGTACAGCAGCTCGGTGCCGACCTCCTCGCCGTAGGTCTCGTTTATGAATTTGAAACGCCTGATATCCAAGTGTATCAGCGCCATCTTCTTATCACCCGCGTTGTTTATTATATCGGAGATAAGATTGTTTATCATAAGCGGGTTGTCGGTGGTGGTGTAGTAGTTGAATATCTCAATGTGCATTTCCTCTTCGGGAGAGGATCTGTGTATATATCCCGCAAGCTCGTTCATGCGCTCGTCCGTGCCGGTGAGCCATACGCTTACCGAGTACCATTGCGGCTGTCCGTCCTCGACAAGACGGATATTCACGCTCAGCCTGCTCGTTTCCATTTTGCTTTCAAACGAACGGCGTATTTTGTCGATAAATTCCGAATATACACCCTCGTCGTCCTTATATACGCAGCCGCTGCGCAGGATAGCCCTCAGCGGGTTGACCGAGGAGGATACCATACATTGAGGCGTGTTCTCGTTCTCGGAAATGTACCATTTGAAATGGATATAATCTATATAGAAGTAGGTGGAGGAGGTGTCCATGCGCAGTATCTCGTGTATCCTCATAGAGAAGCTGCCCAGCGTTGTCTTGCCTATCTCGTTTGCGGCACTAACCGAAGCGTTGCCGCGCTTTTGCTCCTTTTGCGCGTACATCTGCCAGTCGGAACGCTTGATAAGGTCTTTTATATCCTCTATCGTGCTCGCCTTATCCACCGATACGCCCATGCTTATAGAAACCTCGTATGGCTTGCCGGAGGTGCTGTTGAAGTGATCTAAGTGATCCTGGATACCCTCTCCTATATTTACCGCCTTGCGTTTGGGGTCGTCGTCAAAGCCCAGCAGGACAAATTCGTCCCCGCCGAACCTTGCGCAGATAGTCCACTCTCCGCATACCGAGGACAAAGCGTCGGCGGTCTCCTTTATCGCTATATCGCCGTTGGAATGGCCGTGCTTGTCGTTTATCTGTTTGAGCTTATCCATATCCGCCGATATGATGAAAGCCGACATACTGCCGCAGCGCGTCAGCATTTCCTCCGCCGCATTGATAAAGCCGCGCCGGTTATATACTCCGGTCAGCGGGTCGCGGAAGTGCAGCATCTCAAGATCGTTGTACGCTATCTTAAGGTCATAGCTGTGCTTGAAGTTTTCCAGTATTTGATTGGTTATATTAACAAATCGTCTTGCGTTGTGGAACTGGTATTCCCTCATACCAAGAGCCAGACAGTAAAAGCCCAGCACCTGCGACTGATAGTGCAGCGGCACGAACATCAGCCAGTCGAAAAGCTCGATATTCTTTTCAAGATCCGGTATGATATCCTTGGTCTTGAAAGAGAGTATGCTGGACGGCTCCTGCTCCGCACTTCTGTGCAGCGCGGTCATCTCCGCTGTGTATACGCTGTGGTATGCCTTGGGTATCACGCTGCATTCCTTGGTGAGAAAATCGTCGTTTAAGCAAAGCCAGGAGAACCGCTCGATATATCTCATAAGCGTTTCCGCCAGCTTGTCGAACGTCTGGTCGCTTATCGCGGCGGCGTAATAGTCTATCATTGTATTTTCATGCGCCTGCGCGTGGAAATTGTAGTCGCTTATCTCAAGTATCTGCTCTTCGGTCAGCGTCTGATAGCTTTCCGGCACACAGCCGCAGGATTCCGACGGTACAAGCCGAAATTCCAGCTTGACGTCCCGCGCTCCGCTCTTTTCGCACAGCAGCCTTTCACACTCTGTCAATACCTGCTTTGCGAGCAGCTCCGCGTCAAGGATGGAGGTGGTTATATGCGTTATCAATATTTTATGCTCGTGATATACCGCGTCAAATCCGGTAATTATCACGTCCTGCGGTATTTTATATCCTCGCTCGCACAGATAGCGCACCGCGGTAGATGCCATGGTGTCGTTAGCGCAGATTATCGCCTCCGGCATTTCCTGCCCGGACGCAAAAAATTCGTCCAATACACGCTTGGTAGGCTCAGACCAGAAATCTCCGTAGCCTATCCTGCTTTCCTCTACCGGGAGCCCGTGCTCCGCCATGACGCGGCGGAAAGCGTCTAACCTTTCGTCCGAAAAGCGGTTGTCTTTCAGTCCGGCAATGAAGTTTATCCTTTTGCAGCCGTGCTCCTCCACGACGTGGCGCACCATTCTTTCAAAAGACGCGGCATAGTCGAAATCTATGTTCGTACAGCCGTCTATATACCCGTTAACCGTGATGACGGGACAGCGGTTCTGACCGGCGTACCTTACCAGCGCGTCGGTTATCCACTTGTTTTTTATCGTTTCGGGGAATAATATCAATACGTCGGTTATATCGAAATTCACCAGATGATATATGCTCGCCTCGCCCTTTGTAAAGGGAGTGTCATAATAAAAGTCGGAGAATGAGTTGTACAAAAGCACCTTATACCCACCCTCTATAAGAGACTGGGATATAGCGGTAATTATGTGATCGATGTGTTCATCCTGAACTCCGGCAACGCAGATCGACGCTATTTTATAGGTTTTATCACCGTTTTTGAACACTCTACTCACCTCCGGGGCAAACTTTCACGTATATATGATATTTTAACACATCTTCGCCGAATAGTCAATAAATTCAGTACAAAATACACAAAATGCACAATAAAACAAGCCGTCTATTAGGGATTATGACTATCACGGATAGTAGAATATTCACATTGCTTGATTAAGAGGTGTAATTTCATACACAAGCCGCATTTTAAGACAAAAAAGCCGCTTTTTTACTTTTTGCACAAAGGCACGGTGAGTTTTCAAAAAAAATTCATGTAAAAAAAGATTGACACAAACGGCGCTGTACTGATATAATAGCCTTGAAGAATTGTTAAAAAATTAACCGCGGTGTTATCGCCGGAACAGCGGGCGTATTTATGCCATTGCCGCGGGTAAAATAACAAGCGGGAGCAAAACGGCCCGAAAGAGGGAAAGGGAGATAGACGCATAATGGCTAAAAAACAGATAGTCAGCAGAAAAAAGGCGACGTCGGCGGTAGTAAGTCCGGTAATAGTTGACAGCGTTGACGCGCTCAAGCTGCGCATGGCGGAGGTAAGAGAAGCACAAAAAGAGTTTGCCGGCTTTTCACAGGAAAAGGTGGACGAGATATTCTTTGCGGCGGCGTCCGCGGCAAACAAGATGAGGATACCTCTGGCGAAGATGGCGGTAGAAGAGACCGGCATGGGAGTTGTTGAGGACAAGGTCATCAAGAACAATTACGCGAGCGAGCATATCTACAACGCTTACCGCAAGACAAAGACCTGTGGGATAATCGAGCGGGACGAGGCTTACGGCACTATGAAGATAGCCGAGCCTATCGGAGTAGTCGCGGCGGTAATACCTACCACCAACCCGACCTCCACCGCGATATTCAAGACGCTTATCTGCTTAAAGACCAGAAACGGCATCATAATCAGTCCTCACCCCAGGGCGAAGAACTGCACCATCGCGGCGGCAAAGGTAGTGCTCGACGCGGCGGTAAAGGCGGGCGCGCCCAAGGGGATAATCGCATGGATAGACGTGCCGTCGCTGGATCTTACCAACGAGGTAATGCGTTCTTCCGACATCATACTTGCGACCGGAGGCCCCGGCATGGTAAAGGCTGCATACTCCTCCGGAAAACCGGCGGTGGGCGTCGGCGCGGGCAACACTCCCGCGGTGATAGATTCCAGCGCGGATATAAAGCTCGCAGCAAGCTCTATCGTACATTCCAAGACCTTTGATAACGGCATGATCTGCGCGTCGGAGCAGTCGGTGATAGTCCTTGACAAGATATACGACAAGGTAAAGAAAGAGTTTGAGGCGCTGGGCTGCTACTTCCTTTCCGCCGAAGAGACCGAAAAGGTGCGTAAGACGATATTGATAAACGGCGCGTTAAACGCCAAGATAGTAGGTCAGCGGGCGGCGACCATCGCAAAGCTCGCCGGAGTCGAGGTAGACCCCAAGACCAAGGTGCTTATCGGCGAGGTGGAGAGCGTCGAGCTCGAGGAAGAATTTGCGCATGAAAAGCTTTCTCCGGTGCTGGCTATGTATCACGCAAAGGATTTTGACGAGGCGATGGCTAAGGCGGACAGACTGATAGCGGACGGTGGTTACGGACACACCGCGTCGCTGTACTGCAACGCCGTTACCGAGCGGGAAAAGATAGAGAGCTTCGGCGAGAGAATGAAGACCTGCCGTATACTGGTAAATACCCCCTCCTCCCACGGCGGAATAGGCGACCTTTACAACTTCAAGCTCACCCCGTCGCTGACGCTGGGCTGCGGCTCATGGGGCGGAAATTCCGTTTCCGAGAACGTCGGAGTAAAGCACCTGCTTAATATCAAGACCGTTGCCGAGAGGAGAGAGAATATGCTGTGGCTCAGACTGCCCGAAAAGGTTTATTTCAAGAAAGGCTGTATGCCGGTCGCTTTGGACGAGCTCGGCACGATAATGGGCAAGAAGCGCGCGTTCATCGTCACCGACTCTTTTCTGTTCCATAACGGCAACACCAAGCCGATAACCGATAAGCTGGACAGCATGGGGATAGTTCATTCGACTTTCTTCAACGTTGAGCCCGACCCGACGCTTGCCTGTGCAAAAGAGGGCGCGGCATTGCTCACCCAGTTCCAACCGGATGTGATAATCGCGCTGGGCGGCGGCTCGGCAATGGACGCCGCAAAGATAATGTGGGTACTGTACGAGCATCCCGAGGCCGACTTTATGGATATGGCGATGAGATTTATCGACATACGCAAGAGGGTATACACCTTCCCGAAGATGGGAGAAAAGGCGTATTTCGTGGCTATTCCTACCTCCTCCGGTACAGGTTCGGAGTGTACGCCGTTCGCGGTCATCACCGATGAAAAGACCGGCGTAAAATACCCGTTAGCTGATTACGCGCTGCTGCCGAATATGGCTATTATAGACACCGACAACATGATGACTCAGCCCAAGGGACTTACCAGCGCGTCCGGTATCGATGCACTTACTCACGCGCTGGAGGCGTATGCGTCGGTAATGGCTACCGATTACACCGACGGACTTGCGCTCAAAGCCGCTAAGCTGATATTTGAATATCTCCCTGCCGCTTATGAAAACGGTACCACCGACGTGGTGGCAAGAGAGAAGATGGCGAACGCCTCCACTATCGCGGGTATCGCGTTTGCAAACGCGTTCCTCGGCGTATGCCACTCCATGGCGCATAAGCTCGGCGCGTTCCATCATCTGCCGCACGGCGTAGCTAACGCGCTGCTGATAACTCAGGTAATGCGTTACAACGCTGAGCCGAATCCTCAGAAGATGGGCACATTCTCCCAGTACGACCACCCGCACACGCTGGAAAGATACTGCGAGGTAGCGGATTATGTCGGCGCGGGCGGACGCACTAAGGAAGAGAAGTTTGAAAAGCTCATCGCTAAGATAGAGGAGCTTAAGGAAACTATAGGCATTAAAAAGACCATACGCGATTACGGCATCGACGAGAAAGATTTTCTTGACAGGCTGGACGAAATGGTAGAGCAGGCGTTCGACGACCAATGCACCGGAGCAAATCCGAGATACCCGCTGATGAGCGAGATAAAGCAGATGTATCTGAACGCTTATTACGGAACAAACGAAAAGGTTTAATAAGGCATGCGGGAGCCGACTTGTGTTCGGTTCCGTATGTCTGCAAGATCCCTGCGCGGCTTTCGTGCAGGGATTTTTGATAGGAGAAAAATGTACGGTTTAACTATTGAAATGCCGAATACCGGGCATATTATCACGGTATATTCCGACGGGGAAGAGCTCACCTCGCTTGCGTTTGACGCCGTAGAGCCTGACTGTCCGGATGAGATATGCAGGGAAGCGGCAAAACAGCTTTCGGAGTATTTTGATAGAAAGCGCAGGGAATTTTCGCTGCCGTATAAATTACACGGCGGTAAGTTTTTTTGCTCGGTGATGGGAACGGTAAGCGGTATTCCCTACGGAAAGACGCTGAATTACGGGCAGCTTGCCTTTTTATCCGGCTATCCGAGAGCGGCAAGGGCGGCGGGAACGGCGCTTTCCAAAAATCCGCTGCCGATAATAATACCCTGCCACCGCATATTGCCGGCAAGCGGCGGGGTGGGAAATTACTTCGGCGGCAGGCTGAACGACGTCAAGGAATATCTTTTGAAGCTGGAGGGCATTATATGATAAACGAAAAACAACTGCGCGAACGGCTTATCTCGCTTGCCGATGAAAAATACCGCGATTTTAACGGAAATATAGTACATACCTGCAAATTGCAGTATATCGGAGTGCGCACGCCTCAGCTTAAAAGGATAGCAAAGGAGCTTGCGCCGGAATACGCCGAGCTTTTCGAGCTGCCCGCAAACAGCTATGAGGAGGTCGTGCTGAAAGGGCTTGCTATCGGCATGGCGAAAGCGCCGCTTTTAGAAAAGTTAACGTACATACGCCGCTATGCGGATATTGCGGACAACTGGGCGGAATGCGACCTTTTCTGCTCCGCGCTCAAAATAAAGGAGAGCGAGCGGGAGCAGCTTTCAAACTTCATCGACAGCATTATATTTTCCCCGAAAGAATACGTCAGCCGCATCGGGATAGTATTGCTTTTCTCAAATTTTAAGACCGAGCAGGACGCGCGCCGTGCGTTTGCGATATACGAAAAGATAACGCCGGGTCGGTATTACGTAGATATGGCGATAGCGTGGGGAATTTCGGTGTACTGCGTGTATTTTCCCACCCTCACAGCCGAGTATCTCGAAACCGGCACGCTTTGCATGGACATAAAGAAAAAAGCCGCGCAGAAAATACGCGACAGCAGACGTATATCACAGGAGGTAAAGGAGAGGGTGACGAGAGGGGTGAATTGATGTCAACTTATAAGATATTTTTTCCAGTTGTTTGGGAAGCCCATAAGTTCGATTTTTACTTGTGGATTTTGTATGATCAGGTTTTCTACAGCATTGACAAACTCTTCCCATTCCGTATCATCTGTTAATAAATGCTTCATGCAGATCAATGTGGCAAAAACACGCAAATTACTGATGTTGCTTTCGCTGTATTGCTTGTACAATTTTGGAGTTTTAGAAAGATTGACATTATATATTCTACCATAATGTGCACATATGTTTCTTACAAAAGCAATATGTTCAAACCAACTTTCTAGATAGGTATAATTAATTCCGTAAAGTTCGGCAATTGCTTTTTTATCAGTAGCTTTCATGTTTTTGAAAAATTTTGATAACGTTCCGAAACTGAACAGTTCTACCAAGGCATAGAACGGTATTTTACCGTCAATGTAATTGTTGCGGAAATTCTTTACAAAAGGTGTCCGGCTGTTTCGATTTATTTCAGATTTAATATCTCTTAAAAATTCTTCATGATATTCAGGTACGGAAAAATTTTCTGCATTTTCGTATCCCAGAACGCCATATGTGCAGGAAAAATAATTAGCTATCCGACAGCGAAGATTGACTTCGATTCGCTCAATATATCTGAATAATAATTGTCTGAAGTGTTCGTTAAAATGATAGAGTGCAACAATATCATCAAATTGAACCGTGCCATCAAATTGCGAATTTTTTTGTTTCAATCCTAACCCGTAAGCTTTGATTATTCGAAAATAAGAAATATTGCTAAGCACTTTTTTAGCGTTTTTCTCGTCTTTTATAATAAGGTTGAGAGATTTCAGGTTTTCTATTTGCTGCTCTACATTTAAGGCGGGCTGATGCTGCTTTTTATCCATCTTGTATTCTCCAATAAAAATAAAAAAATTAAATGGCCCGACATGGTACGCATAATTTAGAGGCGTGTCGGGCTCTGTTATTTATATTATATCCTTTTTTTATAAAAGTGTCAATGAAATTTTAATATTATTGTGATTATGTACGATAGAAATTCAGATTTTTGTACATAATGACCAATCACTATATACATTCAAAATGGCAACGGCATGAATAAAACAAGGTTCGTTTTCGCCGGTTTGTGCATTGCGATTATTGACGTTTGAAACTTTTGCCGCATTTAGAGCAGAAGCTACTGTTGGCATCGTTTACCGCGTCGCAATAGTCGCAACGCTTAGTTGCTTTAACGCTATCGGATGATTTCGGAGTTTCCGACGAAATATTTTTAAGCTTTGTCAACATTGAGTCTTGAAATTGTGCATCCTGCGGGTCTTTTTTCAATTCCGCTATTATTTCGTAATAATAGCTTATCTCATACGGTCTGCACGCAACTATTACTATTCCGAGAATGCCTAAAAAGAATCCCCATTGAAAACCGCCGCTATATCCCTTGGATTCGTTTATGCGGAGCGTAATGCCGCCTAAAACACAACATAAAACCAATGAGATAAATACAGATAACCACAAAACTTCCGATCCGCTCATTTTCTTTTATTTCCTTTCTGCGCTTTCAAATTATGCCTTTTGAAATTTCAGAAAAATTGACCTTAAAGTCTTATTTTTCTTCAAAAATCCCTATATAGGAACTTTACTTCCTATATTATACAACTTTTCTTCCTATTTGTCAAGCCTTTTTAGGAAGTATAATGTATATAATATATTAAAAGGGGGAAGTAAAATGCTTATTTCAGATACGCGCAGAATAGGGGAGAAGCTGTTTTGCATACGCAAAAAGTGCGGATACTCCCGTGAGGACGTCGCCGAGCTTGCCGAAATATCCGACCGCGCCTATGCCGATATAGAGCGCGGCAGCTCGAATATGCGCACGGATACGCTGGTAAGAATATGCCGCGCGCTGAAGATAACGCCGGACGAGATATTCACCGAGCCGGAGCCTGTCGACGCGCCGGACCCAGATACCGTGTCTGAAAGGCTTAGCAGCTGCTCCTCCGAAGAGCGCGCCACCGCTTTTAAGCTGCTGGACGTTTATCTTTCCTCGGTAGGGAAGTGAAAGGTGCAACAAAAATTCCCCGCGATCTCTTGACAAATCCGGGGATAACTGTTATAATGATAGTGACAAAGGAAGCGGATAAACGGCGCTCCCTTATTATGGGTTGAAAATAACCGTCCTAAGGAAGATATGGGCGGTTATTTCCTTTTATGTATAAATATGAGAAGTATCAAGGATACAATTTCACATATCAGCAGCATTATTTGAGTAAAATCAGATAATGTTAAATACATATTTTCACCCCCGTTTCCGGGAGCAGGATTGCCGTCCATCCGTTTAGGCTCCTTTGTCACCGATAATATTTTAGCATATCTTTGTGATATTTGTCAATATAAAGCCGACAAAAATTCCCCGTGATCTCTTGACAAATCCGGGGATAACTGTTATAATGATAGTGACAAAGGAAGCGGATAAACGGCGCTCCCTTATTAT
>CANRII010000079.1 GCA_947630685.1 uncultured Ruminiclostridium sp.
ACGTGTATTCCACCATGCCGGGGCCGGATTTTCCGGGCGGAGGGTATATTCTCGCCGACGAGGAGGAGACCCGCCGCATTTACGAGAGCGGTCACGGTTGTATCAAGGTGCGCAGCAAATACAATTACGACCCGGACGCCAACTGCATCGAGATAACCGAGATACCTCCCACCACCACCGCCGAGGCTATCATAGACAAGATAGGGGAACTGGTAAAACTCGGAAAGATAAAGGAGCTTACCGACGCGAGGGACGAGACCGACCTGTCGGGACTGAAGGTAACGCTTGACCTTAAACGCAAAGTAGACCCCGAAGCGCTTATGCAAAAGCTGTTCAAGCTCACCCCTTTACAGGACGTGTTTTCCTGCAACTTCAATATCCTTATCGGCGGCGTGCCGAAGGTAATGGGGATAAAGGAGATACTGTACAAGTGGACGGACTTCCGCATGACGGGGGTAAAACGCCGGGTAAAGTTCGACCTCAGAAAGAAAAAGGAAAAGCTGCACCTGCTGCAGGGTCTGTCTAAAATTCTGCTGGACATAGATAAGGCGATAAAGATAATCCGCGAGACCGAGGAGGAAAACGAGGTAGTGCCCAACCTTATGATAGGCTTCGGCATCGACGAGGTACAGGCGGAATACGTCGCGGATATAAGACTTCGCAACATAAACAAGGCGTATATCTTAAAGCGTATCGAGGAGATAGAAAGCCTTAAAACGGAAATAACGGACATGGAGGAAATATTATCCTCCGAGCGCAGGGTAAAGCAGATAATCATAAAAGAGCTTAAAGAAATTTCCGAAAAGTACGGTAAGCCCAGAAAGACCATGTTCATCTACGGCGCGCAGGAATACACCGAGGAGCAGACGGAGGAGATACCGGATTACGCGGTAAATCTGTTCTTTACCCGCGAGGGATATTTCAAGAAGATAACTCCGCAGTCGCTTAGAATGAGCGGCGAGCATAAGCTCAAGGAAAACGACGAGATAGTAATGTCCTACGAGGGCAGCAACCGCGCCGAGCTGTTGTTCTTCACCGACAAATATCAGGTGTACAAGGCGAAAGCGTCGGATTTTGACGATACCAAGGCGAGCGTATTGGGAGATTACGTACCCGCAAAGCTGGAGCTGGAGCCGGGAGAACGTATAATCCGCGCGGTAGCCTGCGAGGATTTTTCGGGCATGCTGGTACTGTTCTTCAAAAACGGCAAGTGCGCCAAGGTGCCTATGTCCTCTTTTGAGACCAAGACCCGCCGCAAAAAGCTCGCCAACGCGTACAACGACGGTTCGCCGCTGGTATCCATGTGGCATATAAATGAGGACAGGGAGTTTATACTTTCCTCCGCAGCGGGAAAGACGCTTATTTTCAATACCGCGCTTATCCTGCCGAAAGCGGCAAGAGATACCCAGGGCGTGCAGGTGATGAGGCTTACCAAGACCGAGCTTGCCGCCGCCGTGCCTTTTGAAGAGGGCATGATAAAGAACGCGGACAAATACCGCACCAAGACCGTACCCGTAGCGGGAACGGCGGGCGCGCCGGATATCATGCAGTTTACATTGGAATAGTTCTATTTAATACTTGAATTTTCCCTTACGGTATGTTATACTTTTAGTATGAGAAATAAACGGCGGGCGGCTTAATGATATGTTGTCCGATGAACGCAGAAAGGTAAATTATGCTTACAGATATTGAAATAGCGCAGAACGCGAAGATGAAGAAGATAAAGGATATCGCCGCTCCTTTAGGGATAGAGGAGGACGAGCTGATACCCTACGGACATTATAAAGCGAAGATATCGCAGGAATGTATCGATCGTCTTAAAAATAAGCCGGACGGAAAGCTGATATTAGTCACCGCGATAAATCCCACCCCCGCCGGAGAGGGTAAAACTACCACCTCGGTCGGGCTGGGTCAGGCGATGAACCGTATCGGTAAAAACGCCGTGCTTGCTCTGCGCGAGCCGTCGTTAGGTCCGGTATTCGGCATAAAGGGCGGCGCCGCCGGAGGCGGATATGCGCAGGTAGTGCCGATGGAGGATATAAATTTACATTTCACCGGAGATATGCACGCGCTGACCTCGGCTAATAATCTGCTGTGCGCGCTTATCGACAACCATATCCAGCAGGGCAACGCGCTTGGTATCGACCCGCGCCGCGTCATGATCGACCGCTGTCTTGACATGAACGACCGCGCGCTGAGAAATATCACGATAGGACTGGGCGGCAAGGTGAACGGCGTGCCGAGAGAGGATCATTTCCGTATCACGGTCGCTACCGAGTTTATGGCGATACTCTGCCTTGCGGAGGATCTTGAGGATCTTAAAAAGCGGCTGGGCAGGATACTTGTCGCGTATACATATGACAACAAGCCGGTATACGCCGCAGACTTAAAGGCGGTGGGCGCGCTTACCGCGTTGCTTAAAGACGCGATAAATCCGAACCTTGTGCAGACGCTGGAGAACACCCCCGCGATAATCCACGGCGGACCGTTTGCGAACATCGCGCACGGCTGCAACAGCATACGCGCCACCAAGCTCGCGCTTAAATTGGGGGATTACGCGATAACCGAGGCGGGCTTCGGCTCGGATCTCGGCGCGGAGAAGTTTTTTGACATAAAATGCCGTTTTGCCGGACTTAAGCCGGACTGCACCGTCCTGGTAGCTACGATACGCGCGTTAAAGTACAACGGCGGCGTGCCTAAGACCGAGCTTGCCACAGAGAATCTCGACGCGCTGAAAAAGGGTATAGTAAATCTTAAGACGCATATCGAGAATATGCACAAATTCGGCGTGCCGGTGGTGGTAGCTATCAACCGTTTCGGAACCGATACCGACGCCGAGATAGAGTATATCGAAAAGTTCTGCGCCGACATGGGCGTTACCGTGTCGCTCGCGGAGGTCTTCGCCAAAGGCGGAGAGGGCGGAATAGACCTTGCGAACAAGGTTTGCGAAACTATCGAAAAAGGCGGCGGCGATTTCAGCCCGCTGTATGACGAAAAGCTGCCGATAAAGGAAAAGCTCGAAACGATAGCGAGGGAGATATACCGCGCCGACGGCGTTACCTATACCGCTCAGGCGGAAAAGGCGATAAAGGAGATAGAGGCGCTCGGCTGCGACCGTATACCGGTCTGCGTGGCAAAGACGCAGTATTCGCTGTCCGACGACCCCGCAAAGCTCGGCAAGCCGGAGGGCTTCAACATCACGATAAGAGATGTAAAATTGTCCAACGGCGCGGGCTTTGTCGTAGCACTGACCGGAGAGATAATGACCATGCCGGGACTGCCTAAAGTCCCCGCGGCAAACAATATAGACGTTGCGGCTGACGGCGAGATAACCGGTCTGTTCTGATGATGACGTTTTATTCCTCCTCGCCGGAGGAAACTATAGAAATAGGCAGGCAGATAGCCTCGTTCTTAAGACCGGGAAAGTGCGTATTGTTCCGCGGAGAAATGGGCGCGGGCAAGACCCAGCTCACTAAAGGTATAGCGGGGTACTACGGCGTTACTGACGACGTGGTAAGCCCTACCTTCGCCATAGTAAACGAGTACGAGGGAAGAACGCCGATATATCACTTTGACCTGTTTAGGATAAAGGATATACCGGAGCTGTACGCCATGGGCTTTTTCGACTATATCGGAGGCAGCGGTATCTGCGTCATCGAGTGGAGCGAGAACATACCCGGACTTGAGAGCTATCTTGAGGACTATTGCTTTGTGGATATAGAAAAGACCGGCGACGATACGCGCACCATTACGCTGATATATTAGGGGAGAATTTTTAATGCTGATACTTGGCATTGATACCGGCACCGCGGCGTGCTGTGCGGCGGTATACGATACCGAACGGCAGATATTCACCGCGAGAAGCGAGATAAACAACAGGCTCACTCATTCGGTGACGCTTATGCCTATGATAAACGATATGATATCCCAAAGCGATTGCAAGCCGGAGGAGATAGGGCTTATCGCGGTATGCACCGGCCCCGGCTCTTTTACCGGTATACGGATAGGAGTGGCCTCGGCAAAGGGGCTGGCTGTGGGGTGGAGCATACCCTGCGTCGGGATAACCTCCTGCGAGGCGGCGGCGTACGCTTTGCCGATAAGGCGCGGGCTCATCTGCTCGGTATTAGACGCGAAGATAAACCGGCTGTACTGCGCTTTATTCAAAGCGGATGGTGATAAAGTAATAAGACTTACCGACGAGAAGTGCCTTACTCCCGAGGAAGTGACAGAACTGCTCGACGGATACGAAACTGAGGAGCTTATAATTACCGGTGACGGCGCCGGGATACTTGCCGAGGCTTTGAAAGATACGAAAAAAGCGACGGTGCTGCCCGTCTGGGCAATGCAGCAAACCGCCTGCGGGGTATGCCTTGCGGCGGGGTATCACGAGCCGGAGCCGCCGGAGAGGATACTTCCGGTATATGTACAATTGCCCCAGGCTCAGCGCGAGCTGAACGCGCGGCTCAACGGAAAGGAATGATGTTATGCTGGCTATAGGCTGCGACAGGGCGGGCTACGCTCTAAAAAAAGATATAATGGAGCTGCTGGACGAGCTTAAAGAAAAATACATCGACTGCGGCTGCAACGGCGAGACCTGCGATTATCCCGATATCGCCCAAGCGGTCTGCGGCAGGATAACCAGCGGCGAATGTGAACGCGGTATCCTTATCTGCGGCACCGGAATAGGTATTTCAATGGCGGCAAATAAGGTCAGAGGGATACGCGCCGCGGTTTGCCATAACGAGTACACCGCGGAATTTACCAGGCTGCATAACGACGCGAACGTGCTGTGCATGGGCGGTAGAGTCATAGGCAGCGGGGTAGCCGAGGGGATAGTTAAAAAATTCCTCTCCACCGAATTTGAGGGCGGCAGGCACGCCGTAAGAGTACAAAAAATATCCGATATAGAAGAACGCAACAGACAATAAATAAAAGCCCCGCGATACGGGGAGAAATGAGGACATTATGGAAAACACAAAGCTGCATATCTGTGATCACCCGCTGGTACAGCACAAGCTCTCTCTTATAAGAGATAAAAATACCGGCTCTAAGGAGTTCCGCGAGCTGGTATCGGAGGTATCTATGCTCATGTGCTATGAGGCGACGCGCGACCTGCCGCTTAAATCGGTGCAGATACAAACTCCGGTAGCTATCGCAAATTCCAGCATAATCTCCGGCAGAAAGCTGGCGTTCGTGCCTATCCTGCGTGGCGGCCTCGGAATGGTGGACGGCGCTATCAAGCTTGTCCCCGCCGCAAAAATAGGACATATCGGCATATTCCGCGATAAATCCAGCGGAAACGCCGCGTCGGAATATTACTGTAAGCTGCCGTTCGACATTGACGAGCGCGACGTTATAATAACCGACCTTATGCTTGCTACCGGCGTGTCCGCGGTACACGCGGTAAAACGCGTCAAGGAGAGCGGCGCGCGTTCGGTCAAGTTCATGTGCCTTATCGCCTGCACCCAGGGAGCAAACGCATTGCACGAGGCGTTCCCCGACGTGGATATCTACTGTGGCGCTATGGATAACGAGCTTAACGAGGATCTTTATATAGTACCCGGAATAGGCGACGGCGGCGACAGACTGTTCGGTACAAAGTAAACTGTTAAACCCCGTCATGTGGCGTTTTTCCTGCCTGTGTGTATTTTCGACAAGTCGGTAGGCGCCGAGAAACACGCGCAGACAAGGAAAGAGCCGCGATAGGCGTACAAAGGTACGTCGAGCGGCTCTTGACGCAGTAAGAAAAATGCATTCTCCATGCGATTTTGATCGCATGGAGAAAATTATACAATAATAATTTATTTAAGACGATATTACCAATAATTTCTTTATCGATCATGCTTAAATTAAAAATAAATGTTGCTGCATTTTTCGGTGCGCGGGTTTATCGAGCGCCTAGGCCTTCCATGAAGCCGTCCAATTTGGTATCGCAGATATCTCCGCCGACTATCTTACCGTCTACTACGATAAGATTCATGCGGATATCGCGGTAAAATCCTCCGGCGGGGTCGGGATAATCGGTAACTGTATAGGTATAGCATACCGCCTCTTCGCCTCGAAAGCGGGACAAGTCAAAGCCGTACTGTATCTGCAGATCGTTGTATTTTTGATACACGCCGGAAAATTCCGCGGGGATAACTATATTGCGGGCGGTCTCACCCTCGGCGCAATGATAGCCGAGTCCCTCTATAAACATACGCCTTTGCTGCTCGTTTGAGCCGTCCGGCAGCGTCTTGCCCGACATAGCAAGCGCCGCGATAACTACGCTTAAAGCGGCGATAAGCAGCGTCAGCATTATCAGGGGCGGTTTTAATTTTCGTTTCATATCCGTACTTCCTTTTAGGTATTTACAGTAATTTATATGACGGCGTTGTCCTATATTATGCGCGCCGGTCACAGACTTATATTTTTAGTGGAATTTTTAACAAAATAAGCACGGAAAAACTGTTATTTAAGTCAAAAAACTGATAAAATAAACAAATTTTTAACAAGTATATGTGGCAATAGTAACAAAATTGCTTATCCGCTGTTCCAAAATCTGGAAAAAGTGGACGGTTTTTTGTATAAAATGCACACAAAACTTATTAAAAAAGTCACGATTTTATAATTGTTGGTAATTTTGCATAACGACAGCTATAAATCTTTGGGTAAATAGGCGCTACCATTTTTCCTTATAATTTGTTAAAATAATAGTGCAAGATTATTCTGCATTATATACAGGAGGTCACAACATAAATGGCAAGTTTATCTTTAAGGGGTATCTACAAGCGTTATCCCGGCGGCGTTGTAGCCGTGTCCGATTTTACCATGAACATCAAGGACAAGGAGTTTATAATCCTGGTAGGTCCTTCCGGTTGCGGTAAATCGACAACATTAAGAATGATTGCAGGTCTGGAGGAGATCTCCGAGGGCGAATTGTTCATCGGCGACAGACTTGTAAACGATGTAGCTCCGAAAGACCGCGATATCGCGATGGTGTTCCAGAACTACGCATTGTATCCTCATATGACCGTGTTTGAGAACATGGCGTTCGGTCTTAAACTGAGAAAAGTGCCGAAGGATGAGATCAAGAAGCTGGTAGAAGAAGCCGCTAAGATCCTTGACATCGCACATCTGCTTGACAGAAAGCCGAAGGCTTTGTCCGGCGGTCAGAGACAGCGTGTTGCGCTGGGTCGTGCGATCGTGCGTGATCCTCAGGTATTCTTACTTGACGAGCCGCTGTCCAACCTGGACGCTAAGCTGCGTGCTCAGATGAGAACCGAGCTTTCCAAGCTGCACAAGAAGCTGGGTACCACCTTTATCTACGTAACGCATGACCAGATAGAGGCTATGACCATGGGCGACAGGATCGTGGTTATGAAGGACGGCTATATCCAGCAGATCGATTCTCCTATCAACCTGTACGAGAATCCTACCAACAAGTTCGTTGCAGGATTTATGGGTTCGCCCCAGATGAACTTCATCGACGCTAAGCTCATCATGCTTGACGGCAAGTATACTATAGAGTTTGGTTCTGAAGATACAAAGACCACCAGAGGCAGAAAGTTCTATATCGAAGTGCCCAGCGCAAAGGCTGATTCCGAAGCGCTCAAGTACTATCTTGATAAGGACGTTATCCTCGGTATCCGTCCTGAGAACATTCATGACGAGGAAATGTATCTTTCAAACGCTAAGACCGGTATCATTGAGGCTACCGTAGACGTAACCGAAATGATGGGTGCAGAATCCTATCTGTACCTCACCTGCGAGGGTATCCCGCTGACCGCGAGAGTATCTCCCAGATGCACCGCTCGTCCGCAGGACGTGATCAAGCTTGCACTTGACCCCAATAAGATCCATTTGTTCGATCCTAACGACGAACATTCGATCCTTCAGTAAATACTTCCGGACAACAGAGCGGGCCTGTAAGGTTCTGCTGATAAACGGAGTGATTCGGGCGACATATGGTTTTGCCATATGTCGCTTGTTTTTTGTAAAAAGGAGAATAATGAAACTTTCAAAAATTATTGCGGCGGGGATATGTATTGCCGCGATAGCCGTACTTCCGACTGCGTATGCGGTGGATTTTGACACGGAAAAGGCTATGGAATCGGTGTTTATACTGCATGACGACAACGTGATGGGCTCGGCCTTTGCGATAGGGGAAAACGTCATAATCACCAATGCGCACGTGGTGGACGATCTTAGCGAATACAGACTTCTGACGAATCAGAGCGAAGAGCGGCACCGGGCGTTTTTGATAGGCAAGGATAACGACATCGATATCGCGGTATTAGGAGTGGAGGACATGACCTTTACACCGCTGCCGACCGCCGACCACAACGACATGAAGCCGGGCGATGATGTGTATGCTTTAGGCTCGCCGAAAGGATCGTATTTTATCGTGACAAAGGGCGTTCTTTCGTCGAAGCAGCAGAGTATCGGCGGTTGCGACTATATCCAGAGCGACGCGTTCATTCACGGCGGAAGCAGCGGCGGTCCGCTTGTGAACGGTGAAGGAAAGGTCATCGGCGTAAACACCTTCCGGGCGACCTCTACCGAGAGTGTTGCCTTTTCGTTGCCTATAAAAAAAGCTGTCGAGTTTGTAAATTCCCTCGGCCTTAAAACCGATGAAAACGGTAACGTTATCGGCAGGGTCGATAAGTCTATGGAGATCGCGACTCAGCCGGAAACCTCTTTGCCGCCGGAAAGCGAGGAGAGCGAACATGTAGTGGCGCGTCCCGTAATAACGGTAGAGCAGATAGCGCTGACAGGCGTAATTATAGCCGTGGTCGCTATAATTGCCGACGTGATAGTAATACTCGCGTTAAGGCGCACTAATGAACGGCTGCGTTTGCTTATGGCGCAACAGCGCGCAAAAAATACCGCTGATACCCCCGATAAAAAAGAAGAATGATTCTATAAAAATATCGCCTTCCTAAAAGGGGAGGCGATACATTTTATAATTGAAAAATTATATCAAAGGTATTTTATAAGCTCCGGGCGTATGGCGTCTAAACGGCTGTCGGTAAGACCGAAGTCCATGCCTTTATAGCTCCATGCGGCGCGCGCGACGCCGTACTTTTCAAATACCGCATTGATAGCCTTGAACCATTTGAGGGTATCCTCCGGCGAAACTATATCGATAACGCCGTATTCTCCGCAGTAAAGCTCGGTACCGTATTTTTTCGCATGCTCTAACGCGGGGGCGAATTCCTGCTCGAAAAGCTCCGGAGTTATACCCGCCTCCTCAAAGGAATAACGCGCGTTTTGGTCAAGCTCCTCCGCCCAGTATGCCCCTTGGTGGGTGAACTCAAGCGGGCTGTAGCAATGAAAATTATACAGCACCTTGTCGTCATACGGCTTATCAAGATCCTTGACCGCATGAGGGCTGTTATTGTGGTAGCTTCCTACCAGTATCAAAGTATCGGGCGCATATTTGCGGATACGCGGAATGCATTTAGCCACCGTTTCGTTCCAGACGTCTATATAGCTTTCGCTGGTGACCTCGTTCAACAGCTCGAACACCGACATATCGGAATATTTGCCGAACTGCCGCGCCAATTCCTCCCATAAGCGGATAAATCTTTCGCGGCATTCTTCGTCCTCGAAAAAGCCGGTCTCCTGCTCGCCCTTATCAAAGGAAAAGCCGGAGGTCTTGTGCAGGTCTATCACGACCTTGAGCCCGTGTTTTTTTGCCAGAGCAAGCAGCTTATGTATCCTGTCAAAGCCCTCTTGCTTGTACTGAGTGCCGTCCTCGTTTTCCAGCACATTGTAGTCGATAGGAAGTCTGACATGGTCAAGCCCCCATGACGCGATTTTTTCTATATCGCTTTCGGTGATAAAATTGTTCAGTCTGTCCTCGCTGTAGTCGCATTGTGACATCCAGCCGCCGAGATCGACGCCTTTGTGAAAACCTTTTTCTTTAAGCATGGTTTGACTCCTTTCGGTGTGTTTTTCTATAGTTTAACATAGAAAAACCGAGAAAAATAACAGGTTTTTATTATTTCTATAGAGATTTTATTCCTGTTTTTATTTTGTTTCCGGAGTTATCGGCGCGGTCGGAGCAACAGGCGCGGCGGGAGCGGTCGGTGCGTTTGGCGCTGTAGGAGCTGCCGGTGCAGGCTTAGGTGCGGGTTGAGGTGCGGGCTTGGGTGCAGGTTGAGGTGCGGGCTGCGATGCGGGC
>CANRII010000080.1 GCA_947630685.1 uncultured Ruminiclostridium sp.
CCCGTAACGGTGTAAGAGGTGGTCTTATTGCTCTTTATGGTGTAGGTCACCCACTTGCCGCCCTTATATATTCCGAGCTGATAGCCGGTAGCGGTGGCGCTTTTCGTCCAGGATAATGTTACCGAGCTTGCCGCGCGGCTCGCTAACTGAAATCCGGTCATATTCGCCGGTGCGGTGTATACCGAGCCGGTCTTATACGCGCCGTAAATATTCTTTCCGCTTATCGCCTTATAAGCGCGGATACGCACGTTGTATTTCGTACCGGCGGAAAGTCCCGTAACGGTGTAAGAGGTGGTCTTATTGCTCGGTATGGTGTAAGTCACCCACTTGCCGCCCTTATATACTTCGAGTTGATAGCCGGTAGCATTGGAATTTTTCGTCCAGGACAGCTTTACCGAGTTTACGCCGCGGCTCGCTAGCTTAAATCCGGTCATATTCGCCGGTGCGGTATATACCGAGCCGGTCTTATATGTACCGTAGGTCGTCTTGCCGTTTATCGTCGCATAGCTGCGTATCCTTACGTTGTATTTGGTCACGGAGGAAAGTCCCGTCACGGTAAACGATGTGGAATCGCCGCTCGCTATCGTGTAGGTGGTCCATTTTCCGTTTTTATATATGCCCAGCTGATAACCCTCGGCGGTGGTGTTTTTCGTCCAGGACAGCTTTACCGAGCTTGCCGTACGGCTCGCCAGCTTAAAGCCGCTCACGTCAAGAGAGCCGGGATCGGTGGTAAAGCTCAGTATCTGCGGTTCGCCGTATATTTTATTAGGTCCTTTGATAAATCCTCTTATTTCTATTTTGTAGGTGGTATTCGGCTTAAGTCCCACCATATTGTAGGAAACCTTATAATCGTGGTAGATAGGGGGAAAGCCCTTACGCTCTCCGTCCGGCGCTACCGCGTTGATAAGATAGCCGTCCACGCCGCTGTTTTTGTTCCAGCCCACCTTGAGCGAGGTGGAGGTCTTTTCCAGCAGCTTAAGCCCGGTCATCTTCTTCGGTACGGCTCCGGTATAGGAGGTCATACGGGCGGTATACTCGCGCTTGCCGTTTACGGTATTGTATGCGCGCACGCCGAACAGATACTCCTTCCCCGCCGCAAGCCCGGTGACCTGCTGCTGGGATCTTCCGTACTTCACGTCATACAGCGTTTTCCAGCCGCTGCCGTCGTTTTGCTCGACTATATACCCCTCGGCGGGAACGGGATCCCAGTAAACTATCGCCGTGCCGTAGAACATAGGCGAGCGTACTCCGGTGACGTTCGCCGCCGAAACAGTTACCGGCAGCTTTGCTTCCACGCCGTTTATTTTGCCGATGATATAGTGCGTGCCGGGCAGCCAATGCTCGGTCTGCTGGCCGTCGTCAAGCTCCAATTCCCCGTGCAGAGCATAGGAAAGCTCGCCTAACGCCATGGTCTTTACCTGACCGCTTGTGTAGGTCACCTTTGCGCGTATCGCGGTGCGGTCGTAATAGTATCTGAAATATTCGTTGTCGTCCTCGTCGGTCTGGTAACTTCCGTCGGTCGGACAGTTAAGAGTGGGCTTGCCGCCGTCAAAGGACAGCGACAGCGCCTTTATATCGCTCTTCGCTATCTCAAAGGAGAATTTTCCCGTCACGCCGTCTACCGTACAGTAACCGGTCTGCCTGCCTGCGGAAAGCTCTTTTTTGTCATGAGAAAATTCGGCGGTAAACCCGGTGACGTTGTAAAGCTCGTCTGCCGGGCAGCTTACGCTGTGACCGTCGGAATATTTCAATGTGACGTCGTAGTCGTAATCCTCCAGCGCATAGCAGAAATAGCGGGCGGTCGTGCCGTCGCTGCCGCCGGAAGTGCGGTATTCTCCCGAGAGATGATACAGCGGCTTTATATCCGAAAGCGGTTTTACCGTTACTGAGGCGAGCTTACTTTCGGCGACGGTGTAATTAACTTTGGTACTAAGACTTCCCAGCGTATAGGTGACTGCATGGGTGCCGAGCCCCCACGGTTTTTCGCTCTGGTCGTCGGATATATCCAGCAGCAGGCCGCTTTGCGCCTCAAAGCGCGGTATCTCTTCGCCGGTAAGCGTCTTTTTGCTGCCGTCGGAATATTTAATAGTGAGGGTCACACCGTCGTAGCCGTACACGTCGTAGTATTCGGTATACTTCGCGTCGTCGCCGCTTGTAAGATAACCGGAAACTTTGTCCGAGTTATTCAGCACGGTATCCGCGACCGAAACGCTGATAGAGGACATTTTCGCCTCGCTTGCCGCAAAAGCGGCTATTGCGGTCGCAGCCGTCACCGATGCTATAGCGACAGCTATTCCGAGCCAATGTATCTTTTTTAACGTTCTTTTCATAACACGTTCCTTTTTTGGAAAGCCATGCGGGGATCGAGCCCGACTTGGGTTCGGCTCCCGCATGCCTAAGGTCTTATCTTTTTGCCAATCCGAACAACTCGCCGAACTTTATACGGTTGCCGGTATGTAATATCAGCTGCTCATATACCCTTGCGACAAACAGCGCGATAACTACGTTGAACGCCGCGAGTATAAGTACGCCTATCAAAACCTGGAGCATATCCAGCTGTCCCGTCAGCATTCCCGACGGTAATGAGAACGGCGAGGATAAGGGCAGGTAGTAGGAAAGCGTTTTAAGCATACCCTGACCGCCGTCTTCGGTGAAGGAGGGGAAGTATGCGAGATAGAATCCCACCACGCCGATTATAGCAAAGGGCTGCATAGCGGAGTTTACGTCCTCGCTGCGGCTCACCGTAGCGCCGATAAGTCCCGCGATGAGCGCGTAGAACAAAAATCCGAGTATGAATATCACCAGTATCATTAATATCGTCAGCGGTGAGAACTGGCTGAACATCTTGCCGAACGCTTCGGTAAACTCGCCCACGTCGTCTACGCCCGCTAAAGCCTGAGAGGTAAGTCCCATTCCGAGCGGCAAGGTAGCGACAAAGCCGATAACTCCCACTAAGATAAATCCTATAAACTGCATGAGCGACAGCATTCCTATCGCAAGTATCTTGCCTATTATTATCGCGAGCGGTCTGGTGGAGATAAGCAGCGTGTCTATTACCTTAGAGGTCTTTTCCATCGCTACCGACTGCGCGATAAGCTGACCGTACAGTACTATCATTACAAACAGTATCAGCGAGGTTATCATCGGCAGTATGCTGTTTATCATCTGCTGAGCAAAAGTCATCTCCTCTTCGCCCGCAATGGTGTTCACTATAGATATCGGAGCGATCGCGGAGGGTATGTTGTCCTTAGAAAGACCCAGCTTTTCCAGTCTTAATTCCGTGAACGCGGAAGAGGCAACGCTTGCCATCATGTTGGCCTCGTCCGGCGATACCGAGCCGTCAAGCGGTCTCATGGACTTTACCTTGTAGCCGGTAGCTTCATCATAAGTAAGCAATACAAATACGCTGTTGCTGCCGTTTCTCACGGTGTTTGTGTATTCTTCTACCTTATCCTGGCCGTCCGAACCGATAAAGGTCGTTCCGAGCTCCTCAAAGATCGTTTGAAAATCGGAGCTTGCGGTGATACCCGACGCGTCCGCAAAATATATCGTCTTTGCCTGACCCGCCTGCTGTGTGTCGTCCACCGTTCCCGCCGCGGGAGCGAGCAGCCCCGGCAATGTGTTTATAAGTATTACCATCGCAAGTATCAGCACCGAGATAACTATAGAGCTGATGATAAACGATTTTGTCTTTAGCTGCTGTACCAGCGTAAATTTGAATATACTGCGCCATCCGTATGCGTTCATTTACAGCACCTCCTTTGCGGCTGCGTCTGCACGGGTGATATGTTCAACGAATATCTCGTGCAGGCTCGGTTCTCTCAGATCGAACCTTACCACGGTAAGACCCGCGTCTACCGCCTTTTTGAGCAAAGCGGCCGCCTGCTGTTCGTCCTTTATCTTGAAATGTACTCCGTCGGGAGTGACCTCCTTAGGGGTAAGTCCGCACTCTTCGGCAAGCGGGAGGATATCTCCGTCGCACTTCACCTCAAGGTTCACCCTGCCGTAGCCTTTCTTTATCTCGTTGAGGTCGCCCTGCAATACCGCGTGTCCGTGGTGGATTATGGTAAGGTCGCTGCAAAATTCCTCAATGACCGGCATCTGGTGGCAGGACATGATTATATATTTGTTTTTGGCAGTCTGCTCGTAAATTATACTTTTGAAAAGATCCGCGTTGACCGGGTCGAGTCCCGACAGCGGTTCGTCCAGTACCAACAGATCGGGGTCGGAGATAAGCGCGGCGGCAAGCTGCACCTTCTGCTGATTACCCTTTGAAAGCTGATCCGCGCGCTTTTCGCGGTACTGGTCAAGTCCCATGCGGTCGAACCAGTAGTCTATCGCTTTAGCGGCGTCCGCCTTTTTCATTCCTCTTAATTCTCCGAAATACATGAGTTGGTCGGTTATCCTGTACTTAGGATAAAGCCCGCGCTCCTCCGCAAGGTAGCCTATCTTTTCCTTAATAGGATCCATCGGCTTGCCGTTCCATAATACCTCTCCGGTATCCTTTGACAGCATACCCAGTATCATCCTTATCGCGGTGGATTTTCCCGCGCCGTTGGTCCCGAGCAGCGCGTATACGCCCGGACGGCTCATCTCAAAGCTGAGATCGCTCAACGCCTGTACGTTGCCGTATTTTTTCGAAATGTTCTTTACCGTAAGCGCCATATGATCTCCCTTCCTTTTGTTGCAGATTTTTTTGCCTGCGTATAATTCTAACATACGGGACAAGTATACCATAAAAGAATATAAAAATCAATAGCTTTTGGCCGTATTTAAGCGGGTAAAATCATGTAATAAATACATTCTTTACCTGAAAACGTGATATGCTCTGCGAAAGCGCGCTGCCTTAAAATCCGCCTTCGTGGGCAGATTGCACAAAAAGCGGCTTGATTATTCGTAAAAATTTTACGGAATAACTGATTGACAAAAGGGCATTATTGTGATATATTGTTTTTAGCACTCTAAGAGATAGAGTGCTAGCAAGAAACAAAACGAGTGCTAACACGCTTTCGGCACAAAGGAGGGGCCGGTATGGAAAAACGTACACTTAAAATACTTGAAGCGATAGTGGACGAATATATCCGCACCGGAGAGGCGGTCGGCTCAAAGCTGATAGCCGAGCGGCTTGGCAATACGGTATCCTCCGCGACCATAAGGAACGAGATGGCGGCGTTAGAGCAGCAGGGGCTGCTCGAGCACACCCACACCAGTTCCGGCAGACAGCCCACCTATCAGGGTCTGAGATTCTATATAGAAAATATAATGCCCCCGCAGGAATTGCCCGAAGAGGATCGCGAGGAGATAGACAAGATATTCGAGGGGTTAGACGCCGAAAACGAGAGCGAATTTATCGAAAACGCCGGACATGCGCTTGCCGAGGTGACAAAGTGCGCGATAGTTTCCGCCAGCGCGGTGAGCAAATTTTCGGTTATATCAAAGGTAGAGGTGATACCCACAGGCCGCAGGATGTACGTTCTGCTGCTGATAACCTCGGAGGGCAGCATCAAAAACCGCGTCTGTCGGCTGAGCTTCGACCTTACGGAAGAACAGGTGGACTTTTTCAAACGGTTCATAAACCGCAATCTCACCGGAGTAAATCTTGAAATGCTGTCCGAGGAATATATAGAACAGATGGCGCAGGCGATGGGCAGCTATGTTCTTACGTTATCGCCGCTGCTAAAGGCGGTGGCGGACTTGTCGGCGGAGATGCTGCAGCAGCAGGTGGAGATATCCGGCGAGCGCAATCTGCTTGAGTGCAAGGAGTTCACCGGCAGCGAGATAGTCGCGCTGATAGAGGGGAAAAACGAGCTTACCAAGCTGCTGGACGACAGCTTTTCCGGCATAAGCGTGAAATTCGGCAAGGACTCCGACACCTTTGCGGTAAGCAATTCCAGCGTGATATCCGCCAGCTTTTCAAAGGGCGACCGCAAAGCGGGCAGCTTTTCGGTGATAGGTCCGGTAAGGCTGGATTACAAAAAGATAATCCCTTATATTGAATATTTCAGTGCGAAGGTGACCAATGCTTTGTCACCCTCGGACGAGGTGGAACAACTCGAAAGCATAGAAAAGGAGGCAGAGGGAATTGAGCAAGAAGAATAAGAAAGAGCTTGACGGCGAAAAGGAGAAAGAACAGCTTACAGAAGAAACGGCAGAGCAGGAAAACAACGAGGAGGAAGCTTCACAGGAAGAAGCTCCGAAGGATACTTCCGAAAAGGAGGAAGCTCCCGAGGAGGAAGTACCCGAGGTAGATCCGAAAGACTTAGAGATAGCGGATCTTAAGGATAAGTGGCTGCGCACCGCGGCGGAGTACGACAACTACCGCAAGCGCGCCGCTAAAGAGCGGTTAGAGCTTACTCCCGAGATAACCGCGCGGACATTGACGGAATTTTTACCGGTAATGGACAGCCTTGAACACGCGTTAGCGGCGCAGTGTTCCGACCCGAATTACAAAAAGGGCGTAGAGCTGATAAAGGAGAATTTCGTCACCGCTTTGCAAAATCTCGGAGTAGAGGAGATAAGCTCCGACGGAGAGCCGTTCGATCCGGCGTACCACCAGGCGGTGCAGCAGGTGGAAAAGGAGGGCGCAGAGTCCGGCACGGTAGCCGCGACCTTCCAGAAAGGTTACAAAATAGGAGACAAGGTGCTGAGATTTGCCATGGTGTCGGTGGTAAAATAGGCACAAAACAACGCTAAAACAAATAAATTTATAACGAAAAGGAGATATTTATCATGGGAAAGATAATAGGAATCGATTTAGGCACGACAAACTCTTGCGTATCCGTTATTGAGGGCGGAGAGGCAACGGTAATAACCAACTCCGAGGGTTCAAGAACTACCCCGTCGGTAGTGGCGTTCACCAAGGACGGCGAGCGTCTGGTAGGACAGCTTGCAAAGAACCAGGCGGTGACCAACCCCGACAAGACCGTTATTTCCATCAAGCGCCACATGGGCAGCGATTATAAGGTGGACATCGACGGCAAGAAGTACACTCCGCAGGAGATATCCGCGATGATACTCCAAAAGCTGAAAAGCGACGCGGAGGGTTATCTCGGCGAAAAGGTGTCCGACGCGGTAATAACCGTACCGGCATACTTTACCGACTCACAGCGTCAGGCTACCAAGGACGCGGGACAGATCGCGGGGCTTAACGTACACCGTATCATAAACGAGCCTACCGCTGCGGCGCTGGCTTACGGCATCGATAAGGAAAAAGAGCAGAAGATAGTGGTATACGACCTTGGCGGCGGCACGTTCGACGTGTCCGTCATCGAGATAGGCGACGGCGTGCAGGAGGTACTTGCCACCGCAGGAAATAACCACCTCGGCGGCGACGACTTCGACCAGAGAGTGATAGACTATCTGGTAGCCGAGTTCAAAAAGAGCGACGGCGTTGACCTTAAGGCGGACAAATTCGCTATGCAGCGTCTTAAGGACGAGGCGGAAAAGGCGAAGATAGCGCTTTCCAACGCGCCGAGCGTAAACGTCAATATCCCGTATATCACCGCAGACGCCACCGGACCGAAGCACCTCAACGTACAGCTTACCCGCGCTAAGTTCAACGAGCTTACCGCAGACCTGGTAGACGCGACCATGGGGCCGTTCAAGCAGGCGATAAGCGATTCCGGCCTTAGTATGAGCGAGATAGACAAGGTGCTGCTGGTAGGCGGTTCTACCAGAATACCCGCGGTACAGGAGGCCGTTAAGAAGTACACCGGCAAAGAGCCGTTCAAGGGCATAAACCCCGACGAGTGCGTGGCTATGGGCGCGGCTATCCAGGGCGGCGTGCTGAATAAGGAGGTCACCGGTCTGTTACTGCTGGACGTTACCCCGCTTTCACTCGGTATCGAAACTGCGGGCGGTATCTGCACCAGAATGATAGAGAGAAACAAGACCATACCCACCAAGCACAGCCAGATATTCTCGACATTCTCCGACAACCAGCCGTCGGTGGATATAAATATACTCCAGGGCGAGCGCGAGTTTGCCAAGGATAATAAGTCTATAGGAATGTTCAGACTTGACGGCATAGCTCCCGCGCCGAGAGGTATCCCTCAGATAGAGGTGACCTTCGACATCGACGCGAACGGTATAGTAAACGTATCGGCTAAGGATCTCGGCACCGGCAAGGAGCAGCATATTTCGATAACCGCCTCCACCAACATGAGCAAGGAGGATATCGACAAGGCTGTCAAGGAAGCGGAGGCTTACGCCGAAGAGGACAAGAAACGCAAGGAAGAGGTCGAGATACGCAACAACGCCGACCAGATGGTCTACCAGACCGAAAAATCCATGAACGAATTTGGCGATAAGGTGACCGAAGCGGACAAGGCGGCGGTAAATCCCAAGATAGAGGCGCTCAAAGAGGCGCTCAAGGGTACCGACAACGACGCTATCAAGACCGCTCAGGACGAGCTGCAAAAGGCGTTCTACTCCGTAGCGGAGAGAATATACAAGGAGCAGGGAGCGCAGGCGCAGCAGACCGACGTACAGGGCGAGGGTACCAATTCCGGCTCCGACAACGGCGGCGATAACGTAGTAGACGCGGACTACACCGACGCTAACTGATAATTATGGTAAAAATATCCGTTGCAAAGCTGATGCTGTCTTACGGCGGCGTCGGCTTTGACGGCTGTTGAAAGGCAAACGAGTATATGGCAGAAAAACGTGATTATTACGAAGTCCTCGGCTTGCAAAAGGGCGCGAGCGAGGACGAGATAAAAAGAGCATACCGCAAGCTTGCCAAGCAGTACCACCCCGACCTTAACCCGGATAACCCGGAGGCGGAGGCGAAGTTCAAGGAAGTAAACGAGGCGAACGACGTGCTTTCCGATCCGGAAAAGCGCGCTAAGTACGACCAGTTCGGTCATGCGGGCGTCGATCCGTCCTACGGCGGTGGCGGCGGCTACGGCGGAGGATTCGGCGGGTTCGGCGGATTTTCCGGCGGCGACGGCATAGACCTAGGCGACATTTTCGACTCTATTTTCGGCGGCGGAGGAGCGCAGCGCAGCAATCCCAATGCGCCGAGGCGGGGCTCCGATATAGCGATAAGCCTTGACATCAGCTTTATGGAGGCGTGCAAGGGGCTTTCCCACGAGGTGGAGATAAACCGCGCGGAGACCTGCGACGCTTGTCACGGTACCGGAGCGAAAGCGGGCACTTCCCCCAAGACCTGCCCGGAATGTAAAGGTACGGGACAGGTGCGCTTTCAGCAGCGCAGCATACTCGGCGTTATGACCTCCACCCGACCCTGCACACGCTGCGGCGGCAAGGGTAAGATAATAGAAACCCCCTGTCCGGAGTGTAACAGCGGCCGCGTTCAGCGCAGGAAAAAGGTCATCGTCAACGTTCCTGCCGGAATAGACAATGGTCAGACGCTGTGCGTGCGCGGAGAGGGCAACAGCGGTATAAACGGCGGCAGCAAGGGCGACCTTAACGTCCGTATCACCGTAAGGAAAGACCCCATCTTCGAGCGCAAGGGCTTTGACGTATGGTGCGAGATACCGATAACTTATACGCAGGCGGTGCTCGGCGACGAGCTTACCGTGCCTACCATCGACGGGAATGTCAAGTACAGTATCCCCGAGGGTACTCAGCCGGGAACGGTGTTCAGGCTAAAGGGCAAGGGTATCAAAAAGCTCCAGCGCGACGGCCGCGGCGACCAGATGGTAAGGGTATCCATAGAAGTGCCGAAAAGGCTGAACAAAAAGCAAAAGGACGCGCTCCAGAGCTTTGAAAAGGAGCTCGGCCCGCAGAATTACGAAAAGCGCAGCGGATTTTTCGATAAGATAAAGCAGTTCGGCGAGGATATCAAGAAGAATTTTTCGTGAGGGTATCCCTCAAACTCCCTTTGGGTTTTATTTTTGGATAATGCTTATATTAAAACGAATTGCCGTCCTAAAAAAGGGGCGGCAATTTTTTAATATACCGATGTATGGCTAATGGCGGCTGCCCTTTCTTCCTATGAAGGGCGCTTGACAACTCCTCAATACAGTACGTCCGCTGCGTCGTACAGACTCATTTGGCTGCTTGGCGTAAGCATTATAAAGTTCTTTTATTATCTTCCTGCGCTTTGGGCGTTGCGTTTTTGC
>CANRII010000081.1 GCA_947630685.1 uncultured Ruminiclostridium sp.
GCTCATAGGAAAAACGCAGCTTTATCCCCTCGTATTCTCCCGCCGAAAAATACTCCTCTATCTGCTCTCCCTTGTATCTTAAAGTAAAAGTCGCTTCGGTGCAGCCGTGCTTTTTGAGCAGCTCCAATATATAGCGGCATACCGGTTTTCCGCACAGCTTTGCCAGCGGCTTCGGCATGCTCTCGGTAAGCGGCAGCAGCCTTGTCCCGCAGCCGCCCGCCATGATAACAGCTTTCATTTATATCTTTTCTCCTTTTGAGGTTTGTGCGGTTTTGCAAAGTAAAATTGCCGACCGTATTCGTCAAAGCGCAAAACTCACAGTCTTAAAAATTTATTTTTCATGTTTATTATTTCTTGTTTTTCGTGCAAATATAACAATATTCCGTAATATACCCCTCTTTTTTTAACAAGAAACTAAAAACGACATATATTTTAATATCACCAATTTTCCCGAAAGGACTGATTTGCTTGAAAAGCTTTATTATATTAAGATCATCAACTATGGCGTGGAACGCCGTTAACGCGCTGAAAAAGGCGAAAATAACCGCCGGATACGACAAGATATCCTCGCCGCACGGCTGCCGCTTCGGCGTATGGGTAAACGGCGACCCGGAACATATTTGCCGTATATTACAGCTTAGCGGGATAGAATGCCTTGATATAAAAAGGGAGGGCGAGCTGACATGATATATTTTGACAACGCCGCCACTACCTACCCCAAACCCGCCTGCGTTATAAGAAGCGCTGACAGGGCGCTGTATGACTATGGGGCGAACCCCGGACGCTCCGGACATGCGCTGTCGCAGCGCACCTCGGAGCAGGTATTCATCGCAAGACAGCGATGCGCGGAGTTTTTCGGCGCAAAGACCGAAAACACCGTCTTTACGCTTAACTGCACCCATTCGCTGAACTTTGCGATAAAAGGCGTCTGCGCTATGTATGGCAAGCCCCATATCATCACCACAGACCTTGAGCATAACGCCGTGATAAGACCTATATACGAGCTTGCTAAAGAGGGGAAAGCGTCCTACAGCATAGCCGACAGCGGAAGCTGCGACGACGACCTTATCCGCAGCGTAAAACATCTTATCAGAAGCGATACAAGGATAATGGTCGCTACCGCCGGCTGTAACGTTGACGGCAGGCTTACGCCGATAGCTGCGATCGGAAAGCTCTGCGCTCAAAACAATATCTGCTTTATCGCCGACTGCGCCCAAGCCGCCGGAGTTATCCCGCTAAGCCTGTCCGACGGGATAAACATTATCTGCGCGCCGGGGCATAAGGGACTTTACGGCCCTATGGGTACCGGGCTGCTGCTGACCGACGGGAAATACCCGCTCAAAAGTATAATACAGGGCGGTACAGGCAGTATGAGCGAAAGCGCGGAGCAGCCGGATTTTCTTCCGGATATGCTGGAAAGCGGCACGATAAATACTCCCGGCGCCATAGCTTTAGGCGCGGGCGTTTCTTTTGTAAAGGCGCGCGGGATACGTCGTATAAACGAGCATGAAACAGCTGTCTGCGATATCGTGCTGAAAGGTCTTGCAAAAAATCCCGGGATAAAGGTCTACCGCCGGGACGGTCTGCGATATCTTCCGGTAGTGTCCTTTAACGTATACGGCATGCTTTCCTCCGACGCGGCGCGGATACTCTCCGATAACGGGTTTTATCTCAGGGCGGGGCTGCACTGCAATTTCCTCGCCCATAGAAAATTAGGCACTATCGGCAAAAAAGGAGCTGACTTGAACGGCTCCGTAAGACTTGCGCCGTCGGTGTTCAATACCGAGCATGACGCCGCAAGATTCGTCTCATTCGTCAATAAGAAATTTTGCTGAATACCAAAAGGCTCTCTCCGGTACAAAAATTTATAAAAAATTTATAAAAGCATATTGAAATCGGGGAAAAATAATGTTACAATATATAAATAAGAGTGTAAAAATTTTTCACGCGAACCGGAATGAGGGAAAAACAGTTGGATTATCTGACCGACATATGGGAGAACCTGCTCAGCGTTTTCCGGCTGATGGAGCCGATAGACTACATTGATATTCTTCTGCTGGCATGGCTCATCTACAAAGGAATAAAAATCTTCAGGGAGACCCGTGCCATGCAGCTGGTAAAGGGTATTCTCCTTGTTGCCGTGCTGTTTTTCCTGGTAAATCAGTTTGAGCTCAAGGCTATGCGGGTAATTATAGACACGTTCTTAAACGTCGGCATAGTCGCTATACTTATCGTTTTCCAGCCGGAGTTAAGGCGCGTGTTGGAAAAGGTAGGACATACCAAAGTAAAGGGCATAGCACGAAATTTTGACAGCAACGATTCCGCTTATAACGAGGCGGTGGCTTGTATAGACGCGGTATGCTCCGCGTGCGAGCAGCTTTCGCTCACCGCGACGGGAGCGCTGATAGTGTTTGAACGCGAAACGAAGCTGGGCGAGCAGATAGATACCGGCACGGTGCTTAACGCCATACCCAGCCCGGAGGTGTTCGGCAATATCTTTTTCCCGAATACGCCGCTGCATGACGGCGCGGTGATAATACGCGACAGCCGTATTTATGCGGCGGGGTGCTTTTTGCCGAAGCCGCAGAAAGAAGAGCTTATATCAAAGTCTTTGGGTTCCCGCCACAGAGCCGCCATAGGAATAAGCGAGGTATCCGACGCGATAACGGTGGTAGTATCCGAAGAAACAGGTACTATCTCGGTATCGGAGGACGGCAGCCTTACGCGTTTTTACAACAGGGATTCGCTGCATAAGCTGCTGGAAGAAAAGCTGCTGCCGGAAAAGGCGGAGCCTAAAAAGCCGCGTAAGAAAAAAGAGAAAAAAGCCTCCCGCAAAGCAAGTGAAAAGGAGGCGGCAGAGCAATGACGAATTTTCTTAAAAATCTTTTGCGGTCGTTTGTGAAAGAGCTTAAATATATTATTATCGCGCTGATAGCGGCGGTGGTAATATGGTTCGCTATTTCGATACAGATATTCCCGGATATCGTGACTCATGTAAGCGATATACCGGTAAGCGCCGTGCCGACCGATTATATGAACGCCCACAGCCTAAGCATTGAAGAGGGCTTTGAGCAGAATATTTCGGTACAGATAAGCGGAAAGCGCTACGACATCGGCAATTTAAGCGCGGAGGATTTCACCGCAACGCTCGACCTTTCGGATATAACCGGACCCGGAGAGTATAACGTCGGCGTTAACGTCGAAACGGTGAATAATATAAACTGCACTATCGACGATTCGGGCATACAGGTAGCCGTCAAGGTGGAAGAGATCGTAAGCAAGACGTTCAGTTTAGCGGACGGCACTATGACCGCGACCGCAGACGGGCTGATACCGCAGGGCGATCTTAAAAAGGACAGCATTACCGCAGAGCCCGCGACTATAACCCTCACCGGCAGCTCCGATGATATCGCGGCGGTAAAGCGGGTGGAGATACGCTCGGACTACCGCGGAGCAGCCGACGAATCGGTCACCACCGACGGCACGGCGGTATACATCGACGAGAATAACGCCGTTATTGAAAATCCCGACATCACCGCGGATAATACCGAGTTCAAGGTCAACGTGTCGCTGCTGACGCAAAAGACGCTCCCGCTGACGGTAAAATTCAGCAACGTGCCGAATTATTTTGATCTTAGCAGCCTGAAATACACCATTTACCCGGAGGAGCTTACCATATCCTCGCCGGATAAGTCGATAGATATGCAGGAGAGCTTTGAGGTAGGAACTATCGACCTTAGCCAGCTCACCACAAGGTATTTGCAGCGGCTGACCCTGCCGATAACATTGCCGGAAAATTACAACAACGTAAGCGGCAATACCTCCGCGATGATAACCTTTGAAAACGCGGATAATTACACCTTCCTCAGTTTTACCGTACCCAAGGAAAACATTATCGTTACCAATGCGCCGGACAATTATGACGTTGACGTGCTTACGAATGAATTGTCGGTGAACGTTACCGGTCCGAGCAGCGAGATAGCCGCGCTTATCGCAAAGAATATGTACGCTACCGTCGATCTGATGGGCACTACGCTTTCGCCGGGTCCGTACGACCTTAACGCACAGGTCGAGGTAAGACGTGCAAACACCAAGTGCTGGGTGACCGGAGAGTACGTCGTTTCGCTTCAGGTGAGCGAAAAGAAAGAGGACGCATCCTCTGAATAGCGGGAGGATATAAATGATATTACTTGAAGAGGGAATAATAGAAAACGCCGAAGAGCAGATCCATCAGGCGCAGAAATTCGCCGAAATGATATGGAACGGCTTTCTCGGCTATCTGCCCACATTGATAGCGGCGCTGGTGATACTGGCAGCCGGATATCTTATTTCCAAGCTGATACTTAAGCTCATGAAAAAGGGCATGAAGCGCACCAGCATAGACCTTACCGTAACGCGGTTCGTGTATTCTCTGGTAAGGATATTGCTTTATGTGCTGCTGCTGACTATCGTGCTTGCGGTGCTCGGAGTGCCGATGACTTCAATAATAGCGGTGATAGGTACCGCCGGAGTAGCGATAGGGCTTGCGCTTCAGGACAGCCTGTCCAATGTTGCCGGCGGATTCAACGTGCTTATCGCAAAGCCGTTCAAGGTGGGCGATTACATAGAAGCAAACGGCGTTGAGGGTACTGTCGAAGCGATAAGTATCTGGTATACTCAGCTGCTTACGTATGATAATAAAGCGGTATTTATCCCGAACGGCGAGATAGTAAAGTCAAAGGTGACAAATTTCACCTATAATAAGATACGAAGAATAGATTTTATCTTCCCGATATCGTATAAGGCGGACGTTGATAAGGCGATAGAGCTGCTTAAAGAAATCGTATCGGCGCATGAAAAAATGCTGGACGACCCGCAGCCGTTGATAAGCGTCCATTCGCTCGGAGAAAGCTCGGTGAATATCGCCTGCTATCCTTGGGTGAATACTGAGGATTATTGGAATGTGTATTTTGAGATGAGCCGCCTTGTAAAGAAAGCCTTTGATGAAAACGGTATCGAGATACCGTATAACCAGCTCGATGTGCACATATCTAAATAAGTCAGTCATCGATAAACCCACGCGCCGGAAAATGCGTCAAGAGCCGCTCGACGTACCTTTGTACGCCTATCGCGGCTCTTTCCTTGTCTGCGTGTGTTTCTCGACGTCTGACGTCCCGGCAAAAGCGGGGGGTCTTTTTTTATAGAGAATGATTCTGATACTTCATTTTTGTTGCCATTCCTCCGCGTATATGTCGTTCGTCCTTGTTTTTTTGTAAAATTTCCTTGACTTTACCGTACAGCTCCGGGTTTATCCTTGATAATCTTACCGTAACGTCCTGATGTACCGTGCTTTTGCTTATCCCAAATTCTTTGGCGGTGCTTCTCACCGTCGCCTGGTTATCTATTATATATTCTCCTAATATGACACATCTTTCCTGTTTGGTTTCCGGCACTGAATATGATCTGCCTTTCACAAGATCGCCCCTTTCTGCTTTATCGGGCGTTGGAACAGCGCGCCCGCAACAACGGTCTGTACGCCGCTGTCTTGTTCTGTTGCTTGATTATATGCCGAAAATAAATCGTTTATGATAACGACGCTTATGTAAAATAGGAAATAAAAAATTCACCGCTCCTTAAGGAACGGTGATAAGGTGATATACGCGGTTTATTTATAAAGCTCTTCTATAAGACTGTCCATGTCAGCCGTTTGGTCGACAGTCCGGTCGTGATACCTTATATCGGAGTATTTTTCGGCTATCTCATTTATATCACATTCGCCGTTATACAGCCGCGCGGCTTCTTTTGACTGCTCCTCCACGGTGAACGCGGGGGAGAGCTTTTTACTGCGCACGGACAGCCAGATAAGATACAGCCGGTAACCTATACGGTATTTTTCGGCGGGGTCGGATTCTTTTTTATATTTTTTGAGCAAGTCCGAGGTGCTTAACCGTTCGCTATGCTGCTTACGTTCGGTTATGCTCTCATAATAATCGGTGTAATTTTCGGTATCGTCGGTATTTTCCGGCGGCGCGGACAGCTTGCCGAACAGCTTTGCCGCCAAAGCGCGAAACAGCGCCGCGATTTTTTTCCTAAGCGCGATAACGGCGATAACAGCGGCCGCCAGCACTACATACAGCAAAATATCCACGCCTTCGTTGTTTGAAAACAGCTGACCGAGCGAAAGGTCGCTGCTGCCGTTTTCCGCCTGCGAGGTCTGCATTCGTATGTTCATCAGCAGCATATCCGCTATTTTTGCGGTGGTCTGCGCTATCCATTCGAGAAAAGCCGCTATCATATCCTTGCAAAGCATAAGCGCCAGTATCACCGAGCAGACGATGATTATTATTCCGGCGTTGTGCGCTCTCAGCCCGCGCGGTATTATAAGATTGGTGTTTTTGCGGCGGTTCACCTGGGTGTCTATGTTCGATTGATTTATCAACAGCACGGTGAGCATTGCGATAATTACAAGCAGCACGGCGATAAGCGAGCGGCAGCCGGACAGCGCCGAGCTGAGCTTTGAATCGGAGATAGCGTCCATCATCTGTTGTACTGCGGCGAAAATATAGCACAAAAAGCTCTCGGTAAGATACGCGCCCAGCCACGGGAAAGTGAATACCTCGCTGTAGCTTTTTTCGTTGAGCTTTATCCCGAGAACGTACCAGGTCATTACCGCAGGCAGCAGCGACAATACCGACGAAGCGGTGAACAGCTTTTCTTCGGTGATATTCTCGGCTGTTTTGAGCCCTATCGGAGTTATTATTATCAGCAGCACCACGCCGGCGGCGAGCATTATACGAGCAAGGACAAGCGCTTTCGGCTTGCTCTGATTTCTACGGAATCTTGCCGTAAAATATCCCAAAATTATCGGCAGCCAGCAAAAGCAATAGTATGCGAGATATTTAAGCGGTGAAAATCGTTCGGTAGACAATACGTCGAACAGCGACATTATAGGCAGCGGAACAAGGAGCATAGCGGCCGCGGCGCAGATCTTAAGCAGTTTATTTCTCATGATGCGCCTCCTTGTTTACCTTGAACGCAAAGCGCGACACCTGTATATGATTGTAGCCCTCGGCGTCCTCTATGTTGCCGTCGGTGAAAAACACCGTGTTTTTCCCCATACGGAAAAGCTCGTCCGCAAAATCTTTCATCGCGCCGTCTATATATGATGAAATTATGATAACATCGGTAAATGCCGTGCAGTTGACGGCGCTTAGAAAATCCGAAAACTCGGTATGGCAGCTGCTGTCCAGCTCCGCCAGCTTTTTTAGCAGCGGCAGAGTCTGCTCCTCGCTGTTTATCATATCGGCATAGCACCGACCGTTTCCGCCGCTCGCGGCAAATGCGGCGCTGCCTCCGTTTTTCAGGGTATCCTCCACCAGCTTTACCGACAGCTTTATAAAAGCCTCAAGGTCGTAGAAATCGACGCAGGTTATCGGATAGACGCTTTTTCGCTGCATATTCATCAGCACAAGCGTTTTGTTCGAGGTGGAATATTCGTTTGAGCAGACGTACAAGGTCCCTTTCGAGGCGGTATGCTTCCAATGGATACGGTTGAGCGGCTCGCGCCCGGTGTATTCCTTTGCTCCGGAAACGATGAACGGGTCCTCGTTTACGAATCTTCGCACCACCGTTTCTCCGATAGGCTCGGTAAGGGAAAGCAGCGCGCCCTTGCTGTCCAAAGCGGTCGGCAGCACGGTAATGGTGATATTTACCTCGACGTTTTGCGACCTTGTGACAAGGCCGAGTATATCCGTCGCGGTGATGACGGTATTGTCAAAAGAGAACACTCCGCGTTTTATGCACTTTATCCTGCGGACGCGGGTGCAGCGGCTTTTCGGCGATAAAGAAAAAATGCCCGGGATAAAAACATGCTCTCCTCCCTCCGTCTGGGCGGCTGAATCCGTTTTGAAAAACGCCAGCCACTTTGACGCGGAAAGCTCGGTCTTTATCCAGGGCAAAGCGAAAAGCCGTCTGTTTTCTATCACCTCAGACAGCTCTATTATATCGCCTTCGTATACGGTGGTCTTGTTCACCGACGCGCTGTAATATATCCCCTTTGAGGAATATTTCGAGAATATCAGCGCTTGTGCGCCTATCACCACCGCTATGATCAGTATTATAGCCGCAAGTTCCATAGTTTACGCTTTCATTTTATATGCTTTCGGTCGGCACGGGCACCTGCTCGGTCAGCCGCTTTATTATCTCCGCCTTTGAACCGGAATTATCCCGCATTATCGCCGAACGGCAGATTATCCTGTGCGCCGCCGTGTAGGGCAATACATATTTTACGTCGTCGGGCGTGACGTACTCCCTACCTCTCAGAGCTGCGCGCGCCTGCGCCATTTTCTTTATAGAAATAAGTCCGCGGGTGCTCAGCCCCAGCTTTATATCGGAGGAAGTCCGCGACGCTGCGCCGATATCCGCGATATACCCCCTTACCGCCTCGTTTACCGCGACGGTATCTACCGCGTTGGACATTTCTATCATCTCGGCGGCGTCGGTAACGGGGGAAAGACTGTCTATCGGGTGAGCGGCCTTTACGTTTTCCAGTACCTCTATTTCGGACTGCCTGTCCGCATAGCCCAGCGACAGCTTTATCATGAATCTGTCAAGCTGCGCTTCCGGCAGGGGATAAGTGCCCTGAGTTTCGATGGGGTTCTGGGTCGCTATGACGGTAAACGGCTTTGGAAGACCAAAGCGCACGCCGTCTACGGTCGCCTGCTTTTCCTCCATACATTCCAGCAAGGCGGACTGTGTGCGCGGGGTAGCGCGGTTTATCTCGTCCGCAAGCAGTATATTTGCAAATATCGGCCCTTCACGGAATACAAATTCCTGATTTTTCATATCGAAAAAATGTATGCCGGTAACGTCGGACGGCAGCAGGTCGGGGGTAAACTGTATGCGGTTGAATTTTCCGCTTATACTTTTGGCGAACGCTTTTGCCAAAACGGTCTTGCCGGTTCCGGGAAAATCCTCAAGCAATATGTTTCCTCCCGCCAGTATCGCCATTATGACGATATCTACAGCCTCGTCCTTGCCTTTTATGACCTTTGAGATGTTTTCGCGCAGCTTTGCCGCGTATTCCTGTACAGTCATCTTTTTCTCCTTAAAACTATGGTATTTACTTCATTATGATTATAACAGATATTGCGCGGATAGTCAACTAAAGGGTGAGCTTGAGCCAAAACCGTTTTATCCGCCCGGCCGAATCCATCACCAGCGAGTACAGCATCTTAGTGTATTTGAGCACGCGCTGCCGTTCTTCCTCGGTGGCGGCACGGTCGGAGAATTCCACCTTTTCGATTATCTCCATTATCTGCGTGAGATTGTTGTTCATTCCGGTAACGCTCATAAGCTCGTCTATCCGCGCCGCGTAATCCATAGGCAGCTCGCTGCCGCCCGGCGCAAGGTCGGTGACGCTAAACAGCTTCATGATAAAGCCGTACATATCCTTTACCGCCGCCGATGTTCCTTTTTTGGAGTATTGCTCGAACCGGCGCTTTTCTTTGACGCTCACATGACGGAAGAACATTATCGTGCCTGTTATCAAACCTGCGCCCGCGAGTATTATCAATATTATCAGAATTATCATCGGGTCGACGCCGCCGCCCGCGTTCCCGGAATGAGCGGCGGGGGCGCTTGTAGCTTCGGATCCGTCGGTGGTCGGCGGAGTGGTCTCACCCTCGCTCGTTTCGGGAGCGGTGGTGGTTTCCTCCGTGCTTTGGGGAGTCGTGACCTCGGTCTGCTCCGTGGTAGTTTCGGTAGTAGAGGTGACCGGAGGTTCGGTCGTTTCCGGAAGTTCGGTCTCTATTATATCTCCGCTGCCCGAACCGGTCGGGTCGAACGCCAGCCAGCCGAGATTCGGAAAGTACGCTTCCGCCCAGGCGTGGAGGTTGTTTTCCAGCACGACGCTTTCATATACTCCCGACTGCTGGGAATATGTCCCCGCAGGCACCGAGAAGCCGGTAATATACCTTGCGGGTATGACGTGTTCTCTTAAAGCGAGCTCCA
>CANRII010000082.1 GCA_947630685.1 uncultured Ruminiclostridium sp.
GCACGCCCTTTATCTTAAGCGCGCCGATAAGTCCGACGCTTTTCTTGTTTTCCGAGGTATCGGGGCGGTTTACTTTCCATATAGGAAGCGTTACCAAAAGCAGCACGCCTATACCTATCTGTATACAGCCCACTATCAGATAGCCGTCATTCCAAGAGGAATGTGTCAGCGCGTAACTCATCACAAACGGGCTTATTACCGTGCCCACTCCCCAAAAGCAATGCAGCCAGTTGATATGCCGCGAGGTATAATAAAGCGCTACATAATTATTAAGCGCGGCGTCTATCGCTCCCGCGCCGAGTCCGTACGGCACGGAAAACACTATCAGCATCCAGAATTTATCCGAAACGGAAAAGCCGAGCAGCGCCGCCGCCGTCAAAAACACGCTTATCACCGTGACGTACCGCGTGCCCAGCTTTCGCGTAAGTTTATCGGAAAACAGGCTGGACACTATCGTGCCGCCGGATATCACCATAGAAACTATGCCCATATAGGATATCGGCACGTTCACGGAAAGGTGCATTTCCGGCCAGCCCGCGCCGAGAAGAGGGTCGGGCAGTCCCAGACTGATAAAAGCTATGTAGATAAGCGTCAGTAGTGCGATGTACATAGTTTACCCTCCTCTTTCGCAGTTAAAACGCTTTATTTATAGCGATATATAGATATCTTTTCAAAGCCGTCCAGCAGCTCGTCGGTGTAGTCGAACGCCTTTTGTACGCCGCGCGCGACGCATTCTATCGGATTATCCGCCATACGGCAGGGAGCGCCCACCGCGTCGCTTATCAGTCGGTCAAAGCCGCCGAGCATCGCGCCGCCTCCGGTCATGATTATGCCGTTTGAAAGGATATCGCCCACCAGCTCGGGAGGAGTAGCCTCCAGCACCTCTTTGACCTTATCGACTATTTCCATTACGCTGTCTATCAGAAATTCCTTCATGTCCGTATCGCTTATCTCGACGCTTTCCGGCAGACCTTTCAGCAGGTGACGGCCTTTTACGACGATCTTTTTGCTGCCGTCCGGGTCGTAAATATTGGCTATCTCCTTTTTCGCCTGCTCCGCGGTCTTTTCACCGATAAGTATTTTATACTTTTGCTGTACGCCCTTGATTATCGCGGCGTCGAACTTATTGCCCGCCATTTTTATAGAGCAGCTTTTTACTATGCCGTTAAAGGACGCTACCGCAATATCGGCGGTACCTCCCCCTATATCTACCACCATAGTGCCGTTGGGCTTGGAAATATCCACTCCCGCGCCGAGCAGCGCTGCTATAGGTTCTTCTATAATATAGACCTTGCGTGCGCCTGCGGAGAGCGCGGCCTCTACCACCGCGCGGTTTTCCACGTCAGTGACCGAGGACGGCACGCAGAGGATTATCCTCGGCTTCATTATCTTGCCTATTACCTTGCGGATAAACTCCACTATCATCGCTTCAGTCATTTCGTTATCGGAAATAACGCCGTCCTTAAGCGGCTTTACCGCGACTATATATTCCGGCGTTCTTCCTATCATCTTATACGCCTCTGTACCCACCGCAAGCACCTGATGCTTTTTCTTGTCATAAGCGACGACGGACGGCTCATTTACAACTATGCCCTTGTTTCCGAGCGTGATTATAACGTTGGCTGTGCCTAAGTCTATGCCTATATCGGTAAGTGCCATTATAATATCTCCTTTCTTGTTTTACATATCTTTATCAAAATGCTCGTTCAGATATTTAAGCAGCGCGGGCTTGCTGTTCTCGCAGTTTCCCTCGGCGGTTTCGTTCAGTAAAAACCTTAACGCCCTGCCGATGTCGCTGCCCTTATACCCGAGCGTTATCATATCCCCGCCGCTTACCGCTAAATTTTTGAGTGAAAGCGCGGGCTCGGCGGCGAAGAACTCTTTGGCGTGCTGTTCTATCCTGCGAAATTCCTCCGCCTCGTGCATATATTCCGGGGCTTTTCCCATATTATCGTAAATATGCACCTGTATAAGGTCAAAAAAGCCCTGCTCGCCGTATTTTGCCGCGGCTCGGCGGAAGTATTTGGGATTATCCTGCATAACTATCCCGTGGTGCTGTATCAAAAACAACACCTTTTCTTTTACCGCGTTGGGAAATTTGAGCCGGTTCAGCACAACGCGCGCCTTTTCAACGCTGACGTCGGCGTGTCCGTAAAAATGCCCCACGCCGTCCCGCATGAAAAACGTATCCGGCTTGCCGATATCGTGCAGCAGCATGGTAAGCCGCATTATGTCGGAATTATCGGCGGCGCACATAGCCGTCACCGTATGGCCGTATACCGTCTTATCGTGGTATTTGGTGTGCTGCTCAAATCCGACGCAGGGGGCAAGCTCCGGTATTATCTCACAGATAACGTCGGAATATTCCAGCATTATCTGCATACAGTTTCCGGTAATGATACCGCAAAGCTCCTCGCGTATCCTCTCATTGGAAATATCATGCAGCAGACCTTTAAGCTCATGCACCGCGTCGGAGGTGTCCTTATCAAGGCTCCACCCATATCGGGAGGAAAACCGCAGCGCGCGCAGCATTCTCAGCGCGTCCTCGCAAAAGCGCGTTTTCGCGTCGCCTACCGCGCGGATAATACCGGCTTTCAGATCCTCCTGCCCGCCGAACGGGTCGATGATAACGCCGTCAAGTCCGCACGCCATCGCGTTTACGGTAAAATCCCTGCGGCTTAGATCCTCCTCCACGCTGTTTGAAAAGCTCACGCTGTCCGGCCGCCTGTGGTCGCTGTAATTGCCGTCTACCCGAAAGGTAGTAATTTCGACCGGTCTGCCGTTTATCACCACGCTGACCGTGCCGTGTTTAAGCCCGGAGGTGTAGATATGATACCCGTCAAATACCGAGATTATATCGTCCGGCTTTGCCGAAGTGGTTATGTCGTGATCCGCGGGCTGTCTGCCGAGCAGATCGTCGCGCACGCAGCCGCCCACTACATACGCCTTATACCCTCGCTGTTCCAGTAAGGAAAGCGCATAGCTTATATCATCAGGCAGTACCATATTCCCCCTCCTTCCTCTAAAAAACAATATCCGCCGGTTAGGGCGGATACTGTCTATTTAACGTTTGATTATTCGTTGATCTTGGTTACGACGCCGGAGCCTACGGTTCTGCCGCCCTCACGGATAGCGAAACGCAGACCTTCTTCAATTGCGATAGGAGTGATAAGCTCTACATCCATCGAAACGTTATCGCCGGGCATGCACATTTCCTTGTCAGCAGGAAGAGTGATAACGCCGGTAACGTCGGTGGTTCTGAAGAAGAACTGGGGTCTGTAGTTGGAGAAGAACGGAGTATGACGGCCGCCCTCTTCCTTCTTAAGAACGTAAACCTGACCGCTGAACTTCTTATGAGGATGGATAGAACCGGGCTTGCAAAGCACCTGTCCACGCTCAACCTCGGTTCTCTGTACGCCACGGAGCAGAGCGCCGATGTTATCGCCTGCCTGAGCGAAGTCAAGCAGCTTACGGAACATTTCTATACCGGTTACAACGGTCTGTCTGGGTTCGTCTACCAGACCGGTGATCTCAACAGTATCGTTGAGGTTAAGGATACCACGCTCAACTCTGCCGGTAACAACGGTACCACGACCGGAAATGGTCATAGTATCCTCGATAGGCATAAGGAACGGAAGGTCAGCCTTACGGTCAGGAGTAGGAATATACTCGTCAACAGCCTTCATAAGCTCGAGAATGCAAGCATACTCGGGAGCGTTGATGTCCTTGCTGTCGGAATCAAGAGCTACCTTAGCGGAGCCGCGGATAACGGGGATATCATCGCCGGGGAAGTCGTGAGAAGTAAGGGTATCACGGATATCCATCTCAACGAGGTCGAGCAGCTCGGGGTCGTCAACGTCGTCGCACTTGTTGATAAATACTACCATTGCGGGAACGCCTACCTGGTGAGCCAGCAGGATGTGCTCCTTGGTCTGAGCCATAGGACCGTCGGTACCTGCAACTACGAGGATAGCGCCGTCCATCTGAGCCGCACCGGTGATCATGTTCTTGATGTAGTCAGCATGGCCGGGGCAGTCAACGTGCGCATAGTGACGCGCGTCAGTCTCATACTCAACGTGAGCGGTGTTGATAGTGATACCACGCTCTCTCTCTTCGGGAGCCTTGTCTATCATATCATATGCTTCAAACTGTGCGTAACCCTTAAGCGCGAGCACCTTGGTGATAGCTGCGGTTAATGTAGTCTTGCCGTGGTCAACGTGACCGATTGTACCAATGTTTACATGGGGTTTGGTACGTTCAAATTTTTCTTTTGCCATTGGAATTTCCTCCTTTATTTGTGTATTCCGTACACTTCACTTGATATTGTAACAGAAATCCGTTAAAATTACAAGTGTTTTTTCTGATTTTTTTAAGTTTTTTTTCAATTTATTTGCGCCCGAAAACTATCAGTCCTTGGTGCGCTTATTGATAATGCTGTCCGCTATGGACTTAGGAACCTGGATGTAGTGGCTGGGCTCCATTACATACTGTCCGCGTCCCTGAGTCTTGGAACGCAGGTCGTTGGAGTAGCCGAACATTTCCGAAAGCGGCACGAATGCGTTTATCTGCTTGATGCCGTTTCTGTCGTCCATACCTTGTATCTCGCCGCGGCGTGAGCTGAGGTCGCCGATAACGTCGCCCATGTATTCCTCGGGCACGGTAACAACTACCTTCATTATAGGCTCAAGAATAACGGGGTTAGCCTTGCGGCAAGCCTCCTTGATAGCCATTGAGCCTGCTATCTTGAACGCCATTTCCGACGAGTCTACCTCATGGTAGGAACCGTCGTAAAGGTCTACCTTTACGTCCACCGTCTGGTATCCCGCAAGTACGCCGGATTCCAGCGCGCCGCGTATACCCGCGTCAACTGCGGGGATATATTCCTTGGGAATAGCGCCGCCGACAACGCTGTTGGTGAACTCGTAGCCCTTGCCGGACTCGTTGGGGTAAACGTGCAGCTTAACGTGGCCGTACTGACCTTTACCGCCGGACTGACGCGCATACTTGGTATCTACGTCTGCCGGTATGGTTATGGTTTCCTTATACGCTACCTGCGGAGCGCCGACGTTTGCCTCTACCTTGAACTCACGCAGAAGTCTGTCTACGATTATCTCAAGGTGCAGCTCGCCCATTCCGGCGATGATGGTCTGACCCGTTTCATCGTTGGTATAGGTCTTAAAGGTCGGGTCCTCTTCCGCCAGCTTAGCCAGCGCGATAGCCATTTTTTCCTGACCTGCCTTGGTCTTGGGCTCGATAGCGAGGTCGATGACCGGCTCCGGGAACTCCATGGACTCAAGTATTACAGGATGCTCTTCGTCGCAGAGAGTATCGCCGGTGGTGGTGTTCTTCACGCCTACCGCCGCAGCGATATCGCCGCAGTAGCATATCTCAAGGTCCTGTCTGTGGTTAGCGTGCATCTGGAGTATACGTCCGATACGCTCTTTCTTGTCCTTGGTAGCGTTCAGCACCGAAGTACCTGTAGCTATCGTACCGGAATAAACTCTGAAGAAGCAGAGCTTACCTACAAACGGGTCGGTAGCTATCTTGAACGCCAAAGCCGAGAACGGCTGATCGTCGCCCGCGTGTCTTTCGACTTCTTCGCCGGTTTCGGGATCGGTACCCTTTATAGCGGGTACGTCCAGCGGGGACGGCATATAGTCTATGATAGCGTCCAGCAGCTTCTGTACGCCCTTGTTCCTGTAAGATGTACCGCAGACAACAGGAACTATCTCGTTGTCTATGGTAGCCTTACGCAGAACTCTTTTTACTTCCTCGGTGGATATTTCCTCGCCCTCAAGGAACTTATCCATAAGCTCCTCGTCCTGCTCGGCGATAGCTTCCATAAGCTCGTCATGATACTTCTGGGCGATCTCTTTCATATCCTCCGGGATCTCCTCGACGCGCATATCCTTGCCGAGGTCGTCGTAATAGATGTCGGCATTCATCTCGATAAGGTCGATAATGCCTCTGAAGCTGTCCTCCGCACCTATCGGCAGCTGGATCGGAACGGCGTTGCATTTAAGCCTTTCCTTCATCATCCTTACAACGTTGTAGAAGTCAGCGCCCATTATGTCCATCTTGTTGACATACGCCATTCTCGGAACGGCATATTTATCAGCCTGACGCCATACGGTCTCCGACTGCGGTTCAACGCCGCCCTTTGCGCAGAATACGGTCACCGAGCCGTCAAGGACTCTGAGTGAACGCTCTACCTCAACGGTAAAGTCAACGTGGCCGGGCGTGTCGATGATGTTTATCCTGTGCTTTTTCCAGTATGCGGTAGTAGCAGCGGAGGTTATCGTTATACCTCTTTCCTGCTCCTGCTCCATCCAGTCCATCGTTGCGGCGCCGTCGTGCACCTCGCCGAGTTTATGATTGATACCCGTGTAGAACAGTATACGCTCGGTGGTGGTAGTCTTACCCGCGTCGATGTGAGCCATGATACCGATATTACGGGTCATTTCGAGAGATACGTCTCTTGCCATATTTCCCTCCGTCTTATCCTATCACCACTTGTAATGAGCGAAAGCCTTGTTAGCTTCTGCCATTCTGTGGGTGTCGTCTCTCTTCTTGCAAGCGCCGCCCTGACCGTTCAGAGCGTCAAGTATCTCGTTTGCAAGTCTTTCTTTCATTGTCTTTTCGTTTCTCTGTCTGCTGTAGAGTGTAAGCCATCTCAGGCCGAGCGTACGTCTTCTGTCAGGACGTACCTCCATAGGTACCTGATAAGTAGCACCGCCGACACGGCGAGCCTTTACCTCTAACTGAGGCATGATGTTTTCCATTGCCTCTTCAAATGCTTCAAGAGCGCCCTTGCCGGATTTCTCGGCTACGATGTCGAACGCACCGTAAACTATCTTCTGGGCTACTCCCTTTTTGCCGTCAAGCATGATGTTGTTGATGAGTCTGGTCACCAGCTGCGAACCGTACATAGGATCCGGCAGCACATCGCGCTTAGGAACATTACCTCTTCTTGGCACTTTACTTCCCTCCTTCATACATAATGAAAATCATAGGTACTCGAAAGTGATTAACTCCCGCCGTCCAATTCCAGAGTTACGTCCTGATGACCCGCTCTTCAAAACATAAGCGTGACCATAAGTATATATCTCCACGAATTGTGGCTATTAATCAAAACTTTACGATTTCTTACCCGCCTTCGGGCGCTTTGCTCCGTACTTGCTTCTGCCCTGCATTCTTCCGTCAACGCCCTGCGCGTCAAGGGTACCTCTTACGATGTGGTAACGCACACCGGGGAGATCCTTTACACGTCCGCCGCGGATGAGCACAACGCTATGCTCCTGGAGCTTATGACCGATACCGGGGATATAAGCCGTAACTTCAAATCCGTTAGACAGTCTTACTCTGGCTATCTTTCTCATTGCGGAATTAGGCTTTTTCGGGGTAGCGGTACGAACAGCGGTGCATACTCCTCTCTTCTGAGGGGACGGCAGGTCTACCGTCTGCTTTTTCAGCGTGTTCATAGCCTTTTGCAGCGCGGGAGCCTTGGACTTTTTCTCGTGTACGGCTCTGCCCTTACGAACCAATTGGTTAAAGGTTGGCAATATTTACACCTCCTTAAAGTTATAATTATGCGCTTTTAGTTTATTTTCCCTATCATGAGAAATATTCTGCGCACATTTTATTATTATATACAAAAATCCGGTGATTGTCAAGTTTTTGCGGTTTTGCCCCAAAAATTTGTAGCTTTCCCCGTCTTTTTGTTTATAATGCGTTTAATTTTGTGCAGTTTCACCAACGGACTGATCGGGCGATTCCGGTATTTCAGCCGTTGCTGCCTCTTCCTCGGCAACAGGCTCCGCCTGCTCCTTTTCGGAAGTATCTTTCTTTATCATTCCCGTGCCGGCAGGTATCAGCTTACCGATTATGACGTTTTCCTTAAGTCCCAGCAGCGGGTCTACCTTACCGTGTATAGCGGCGTCGGTGAGCACCCTCGTGGTCTCCTGGAAAGAAGCCGCGGACAGGAAGCTGTCGGTGGCAAGAGACGCCTTGGTGATACCCAGCAGTATAGGATTGTAGGTAGGATATTCGATATCCTCGCCCGCCTCCTTGCGCTCGTCAAGCTGATCTATGATATGCTGGAGCTCGTTCTTGTCGATAGTAGAGCCGGGCAGCAGATAGCAGCTTCCGGGGTTGTCTATGCGCACCTTGCGCATCATCTGACGCACGATGACCTCTATATGCTTATCGTTGATATCAACGCCCTGTAAGCGGTAAACCTTCTGTACTTCGGCGATGATGTAGTTCTGTACTGCCTCCTCGCCCTTTACCGCAAGCACGTCGTGCGGATTTATGCTGCCCTCGGTGAGAGGCTCGCCGGCGGTTATCGTCGCGCCGTCCTCTATCTCCGCTCTCATCTTATAGCCGAACGGTACGGGATAGGATTCCTCCGTTCCGTCCTCCGAAGTGATTATCACGTGGCGGGTCTTTTTGATCTCCTCTATGCGGATAGTACCGCTGTTCTTCGCTATGATAGCGGAGGACTTGGGGCGGCGTGCCTCGAAAAGCTCCTCTACACGCGGAAGACCCTGCGTTATATCCTCTGCGGACGCTATACCGCCGGTGTGGAAGGTTCTCATGGTAAGCTGTGTACCCGGCTCGCCTATGGACTGAGCCGCGATGATTCCTACCGCCTCGCCGATATTGATAGGCTTGCCGTTTGCCAGCGATGAACCGTAGCACTTTGCGCATACGCCGTGCTTAGCCTGACAGGTAAGCACAGAACGTATCTTTACGGTCTTTGCGCCGGTGGAAACGATAAGCTGCGCGTCAGCGTCGTTTATCAGCTTATCCTTGGATACCAGCACTTCTCCCTTTTCATTCAGGAAATCTTCCGCAAGATATCTGCCGACAAGACGCTCTGCCAGCGACTCGATAAGCTGCTTGCCCTCGCGTATCTCGTAAATATCTATGCCTTCTTCGGTGCCGCAGTCGTCGTCGCGAATTATGACCTCCTGAGATACGTCTACCAAACGTCTGGTAAGATAACCGGAGTCGGCGGTCCTCAGCGCGGTATCCGCAAGTCCCTTTCTCGCACCTCTTGAAGAAATGAAGTATTCCAGTATATTAAGTCCCTCACGGTAATTAGCACGAATAGGTATCTCTATCGTTTCGCCGGAGGTGTTGGCGATAAGTCCGCGCATGCCCGCGAGCTGTCTTATCTGGTTCGTACTACCGCGCGCACCGGAATCCGCCATCATATATATCGGGTTGTATTCGTCCAAACCGTCGGTCAGCGCGTTGGTAACGTCGGCGGTCGCCTTGTTCCATACGTCCAGTACGGCGGCTTTTCTCTCCTGATTGGAGATAAAACCGTTGTTGAAGTAATCGGTTATCTCCAGGACCTTTTCATCTGCGGCAGCGAGGATATCTTTCTTCTCGTCCGGGATAACGGCGTCAACGACCGCGACGGTTATCGCCGCCTTGGTAGAATACTTGAAGCCCATAGCCTTTATCTTATCCAACACCTGTGCGGTCATGGGAGTGCCGTGTATCTTAAGGCAGCGGTCTATTATCTGACCCAGCTCTTTTTTACGCACCTTAAAGCTTATCTCAAGGTCGTACTTTCTCTTGGGGTCGGTCCTGTCAACAAAGCCGAGATCCTGCGGGATATGCTCGTTAAAGATTATCCTGCCGACGGTGGTATCTATCAGCGCGGTATCGGGACGCTCCTTGCCGATATCCTTGCTTACTCTTACCTTTATCTTGCTGTGCAGGGTTATATAACCCTCGTTGTATGCCATTATTGCCTCGTTAAAGTCGCGGAATATCTTGCCCTCTCCGGGTTCTCCCTCTTTTACTATCGTCAGATAGTAAGAGCCGAGCACCATATCCTGAGTAGGAACGGTTACAGG
>CANRII010000083.1 GCA_947630685.1 uncultured Ruminiclostridium sp.
ATTTTATTCTAACAGAAATCGATCACTTTTTCCTTGTCTTTTTTATCTTTCGGTCTCACATCTATTGTAACACTACATTTCTCAAACTGATAAAGGGTAGGAAATCTTGACTTTTTGGCGTTAATATGCTATACTTTTTACTGTTTAAGTAATAAAACGGGGGATTGCGGTTTGAAAAAGATCAAAGCGGTGCTGGTACATATAGTCGGCGGCTTCGGACGCTGGTTCTCATACATGGATATCATGCACAAGGAGTTCGGAGCGGGCAGGGTGTTTTTGTTTTTTGACACTCTGTGGGTATTGTTCAGATATCATATAAGGTTTTTGCACTATCGGGTATTCGGCTTTCCGGTGGTAAGGGGCAAGGTGCGCAAGACCTACCTTACCCTCGGTCAGAATTTCAAGGTCAACGACGAACTAAACGACGCGGAGTATATGGACATCTTACAGCAAAAGCCGATATTTTTGCAGCGGTATAAAGAATTTGTCAAGCGCGGGTTTATCGATCTGAGAGAATGCGACGCCGCGGCGTTTGCCGAGTTTTGCAAGGGCAAGGACAGTATCTTTGTAAAGTCGCTGAACGATTACGGCGGACACGGCGTAGCTCAGGAAACGCTTACCGAGGATACCGATTACAACGAGCTTTATAAAAAGCTGACCGATAAGAAATATTATCTTGTAGAGGAAAAGATAGTACAGCACGAGCAGCTTGATCGGTTATGTCCGACTTCGGTGAATACCATAAGGATAGTAACTATAAATTATAACGGTAAGGTGCATTTTATACATGCGCTTATGCGTATCGGCGACGGAAAAAGCTGCGTGGACAATATCTGCCGCGGCGGTATGTATGTCGGTATCTATCCCGACGGTACGGTAACGCCGGACGCGTTCTGCGACGAGATATGCGTGTATTTTCAGCAGCACCCCATGACCGGAGTTAAATTCGAGGGCTTTGAAGTTCCTTTTTATAAGGAAGCGGAAGAAATGTGCATGAAAGCCGCCGAGATAGAACCTCATCTCGGATATGTCGGCTGGGACGTAGCCATCACCCCGACCGGTCCGGTGCTGGTGGAGGGCAACGCATACCCCGGCTTCGATATGTGCCAAAATTACCGCCATATAGGCGAAAAGCACGGTATAAAGCCGGAATTTGAACGGATATTGGGCAGCGATTTTTTCAAAAAGCGTAAAAAATAAGGAGTTCCTATGAAAAAGAAAACCAGAGAACGTTTAGGTATCGGCGTGAGGATAGGCGCGGCGCTGCTCGCGCTTGTTATGATAATCGCCGTGGTAGTGCAAGGCTTTATGTACGGCTTTTGAGCCTTATTCCTGAATAAAATTAAAAACCCCGCTTATATTAAATAGCGGGGTTTGTTCGTTTTTTCGCGGAACGAATTTAAGAAGCGGCGTTCAGCTTCTTAGCGAGCTGAGATTTTTTTCTTGCAGCCGCATTCTTGTGGATAAGACCCTTTACAGCGGCTTTATCAACAGCACTTACCGCAGCTTTAACGGTCTCTGCGTTGGTGTTAGCGTCAACCTTCTTGATAACAGTCTTAAGAGCGGTCTTTGCAGACTTGTTGCGAGCCTGATTTACTCTTGAGACCAACACTCTTTTCTTTGCGGATTTAATGTTAGGCACTTAAAGCGCACCTCCTTTTCAAAAACGGTTATGAATAAACGTTTTGCGTTAATATGTGTGTTCAGCACAGACGCCCTGTACTCATGCTAAAATAGTATAGCACGTTTTTTTCTAAAATGCAAGGGTTTTTTATAAAATTTTCTAAAAAATATAATTACATAACGCAAAAGGAGATTTTTTTGTATGTTTTTTACCTCAAGGAGCGACCTCGCATTGGAATTTGCCGCCAAAAGCGACGAAAAGCAGGGCGTGCGCCGCAGCGAATACGAGCTGTACGGCATGACCGTATGCGAAACGGAGCTTGACGAAAACGCCGCCGAAAAGCTCGGCAAGAGCGCGGGCAGCTATTATACGCTGTATTCCGAGCGGATACCGGATTATAAAAGCGAGATATACGCGCTTAGCGTCGTTTTGCGCAAGCTGCTGCCAAGCGGCAGATGTCTTGCGGTGGGACTCGGCAATCCCGATATAACGGCGGACAGCCTCGGCTGGTATGCGGCGGACGGCATACTCGCCACCGCGCAGTTTGAAGAAAACGGGCTCGGCGGCGACGGGATAGGCAGCGTGTCGGTGATACGCACTAACGTTTCCTCAAATTCCGGCATAGACAGCGCCTTACAGGCTAAGCTGTCGGCGCAGGGCATTTCAGCCGACTATATAATAGCGGTGGACAGCCTGGCGTGTTCCTCCCCGAAAAGATTATGCTCCACGATACAGATAACCGACAGCGGTATCTGTCCCGGCAGCGGAGCGGGCAATCCGAGAGGAAGGCTGGATAAAAGCACCGTCGGCATTCCGGTAATAGCTATCGGCGTTCCCACCGCGATGGAGCATAGAGAGCGCGGCGAGAGCTTTACCGTGACTAAACGCGACGCGGACAGCTATATAAGGAGATATTCTTACGTTATCTCCTCCGCGGTGAACCGCGTGTTAAGTCCCGCTTTGTCCGAGGAGGAGCTTCGCACGCTTAAGGATTTCAGCTGACGGTTCTATTTTTGCAAAGACTTTCATATTGATTGAATGACGGACAAAGTCATGATGTGAAAGGATGGGACGGTATGAAAAAATTTGACCTCAGAGGGAAGATGCTCCCCGTGCTGCTTATCGCGGCGATAATTTCGTTTACGCTGACAGGCGTTGCGGAAAGCGCCGTATCCGGAATAGACGACGCAAAAAACAACGCCGCCGGATTTATAAAAGGCGTTGCAAGGCTGGGCGCTTATATGGCGATACCGTCAAACGGTATAATACTGCCGATACAAAACGAGCCGTCTTCTCCCACCGCGGGGGATTCGTTCGCTGTAAAAGAGGATACGAGCGACGTCGATACGTCTTTACCGGAGCAAAGCGAGCCGGACAGCGCCGATATCAAGCCGGACGAGAGCGATACAACCGAAAGTGATTCTTCCGAGCAGGACGAGTCCGACGGGGAAGAGCTTGAGCTGCCGGAGGAGGAACAGTCAAGGTCTTTGCTGATATCCAAAAACATTACCGCCGAATATCAGTCGCCGGACGATTATAACGCTAAAAGCGGCAGGATAAAAGAACAGACCTACGGGAAAATAACCGGCGATACCGCTGTCGACCTTGAATACGGGCAGATATGTAACCTCACCTCTTTTTCCGCCGAGGAGGTAAAAAAAGCGGCGGCCGCGCCTCCGGAATTTTCAAACGACGGCGACCCCAAGGTGTTGATAATACATACCCATACCACCGAGGCTTACGAGCTTAACTATGACGACGGATATTATGACGATAATTTCAACGGCAGGACGCTCGATCCCGGTTACAGCGTGGTGGGAGTAGGAGCGGCGATGGCGCAGGCGCTTTCGGATAACGGGATAGGCGTAGTGCATGACGGCACGCTGTTCGACGAGCCGCTGTACAACGGCGCGTATGACCGCAGCGCCGAGCGGATAAAAGAGCTGCTGGAGGAATTTCCCACGATAGAGGTGGTTATCGATCTTCACCGCGACGGCATAGCCGATGGGGACGTGAGAATAGCTCCGGTGGCAAAGATAAACGGAGAAAAGGCGGCGCAGGTCATGATAATATGCGGCGCTGACGACGGCAGCAATACACTTCCAAATCATCTTAAGAACCTTGGCTTTGCGGGAGCGCTCCAACAGACGGCGGAGCAGATGTATCCCGGGCTTACCCGGCCGCTGCTGTACGATTACCGCCTGTATAATCAAGACCTCGGACATTACAATATACTTATCGAGGCGGGAGCGTTCGGCAACAGTCCCGAGCAGGCGCGCTTGAGCGGAGCTTTGATGGGAAACGCGCTCGCAAAAGTCATTAAAGAAAACAGTTGATATTTATAACGGCGGCAGACGTTTTTTGTCTGCTGCTGTTTTATTTGTATTGCGCCGCGTTCGGCTTGCTTGTTCAAATAGCCGAAAAAGCGGCGCTGCTTAAAAAAAGTTTTGTATAAAAAAGCGCCGGCCGGGTGATTGAATTTACAGGAAAAATATGATAAAATAAATAAGTATGGTGCATTATCGCGCTAAAACGGAAAGAACGGAAGTGCTTATATGTACGAATTATTGCGTAACATGGGTCCGCTGATCACCGAAAAAAGCCCCGCTGACAATCTCAGCGGAATGTGGGCGACCGTTATCACCGGACTGGTTGTAGTGTTTGTTATACTGTGCCTGCTGATAGGCTTTCTTTACCTGCTGGGTCTTGCGACAAAAGGAATAGACAAGGTCGTTAAGGCAAGAGATGATAAAAAGAAAACGAAAAGCGCCGCTGCTCCCGCGCCTGCCGTGACCGCTCCCGCCGCCGCTGCTCCCGTTGTCATGGAAGCCGACGAGGACGAAAACGACGAAGAGATAATCGCAGTTATCGCTGCCGCGATAGCCGCATACAGCGCAGAAGACGGCAAGCAGTATGTGATAAAAAAGATAAAGCACAAAACAGATAAAACGCGCTCCGACTGGGGAAGCGCCGGCGTCTTTGAAAATACAAGGCCGTTTTGACGGATATAAAAAAGCTGTGAAAGGAGATTCATAGATAGATATGGAAATTTTTGATGTGTTCATAAACACAATTAAATCGATCATAATGGATTCCGGCTTTTTGAATATCCACTGGGATCAGGCGCTGATGCTGGTAATATCTTTCCTGCTGATGTATCTTGCCATAGTCAAAAAGTACGAGCCGCTGCTGCTGCTGCCGATAGCGTTCGGCATGATGCTTACCAACATACCCGGCGCTCAGATGTTCCATCCGGATTTCTTCACCGGAGTGGACGCGGTCGCAAACGGCGTCGATTACGGTCAGGTGCTGCACGAGGGCGGCTTATTGGATATACTTTACTTAGGTGTAAAGCTGCAAATATTCCCGCCACTGATATTCTTAGGCATAGGCTGTATGACCGACTTCGGGCCGCTTATCGCAAATCCGAAGAGCCTGCTGCTCGGCGCGGCGGCGCAGGCGGGTATATTCCTTACCTTCCTCGGCGCGTGCATGCTCAGCTTTACCGGTATAGAACAGGTGTCGTTCACCTTTAAGGAAGCGGCGTCAATAGGCATTATAGGCGGTGCGGACGGACCTACCGCGATATTCCTTACCTCGGCGCTTGCCCCCGATAGGATGGGTTCTATCGCGGTGGCGGCATATTCGTATATGGCGCTTGTCCCGATAATCCAGCCTCCGATAATGAAAGCGCTCACCACCAGGAAAGAGCGCAGCGTGGTAATGGGACAGCTCAGGACCGTTTCCAAGCGTGAAAAGATAATCTTCCCGATAGCTGTTACCGTTATCGTAGCATTTATAATCCCCGACGCCACACCGCTGGTAGGTATGCTGATGCTCGGTAATCTGTTCAGGGAAAGCGGCGTAGTCGACAGACTTGTAAAGACTGCACAGAACGAACTTATGAATATAATCACGATAATGCTGGGTACGGTAGTAGGCGCTACCGCAACGGCGGAAAACTTCCTCACCGTAAAGACGCTGCTGATAGTGGCATTGGGACTTATCGCGTTCTGCATGGGTACCGCGTCCGGCGTATTGCTCGGCAAGCTGATGTATAAGCTGACCGGCGGCAAGGTAAATCCGCTGATAGGCTCGGCGGGCGTATCCGCTGTTCCTATGGCGGCGCGCGTTTCCCAGATGGTAGGTTCTAAGGAGAACCCCTCAAACTTCCTGCTTATGCACGCAATGGGGCCGAACGTCGCTGGCGTTATCGGTTCGGCGGTGGCTGCCGGCGTATTGCTGAATATTTTTGGCGGGTAATTAGGAATAGTGTAAATAAAAACCGGAGTCCGTTGTATTACGTCGGATCCCGGTTTTTTTATATCTTAAAGCGCTGTTGTTGTACGGCGATAGGCTCAAAGCTTTGAAACGTGAAAACTATCCTACATATTCGCGTCCGGCTCGATCAGCTTTACACATTTACGAACAGCCTCAGCTTTAAGAGAACCGTCATAAACGATAGTTCCTATCGTAACGGCAAATTCACCGTTTGATCCGAATGTCGCCTTTGAAGGCAGGTTTATCCCGTTTATATAAAAGTTTAAGGTGTAGGTGGTGCTGTTAAAATCCTTTTCCTGATTTTCATAGCCGTACTTCTCACATCTGCTTTCCAAACCTGAAGAAAATGAGTTGATGTCAAAAAGCGCTTTCCATGCGTTCATTGCCTCTTCGTGGGTCATAGGGACATCGGAAATATCGCTGCCGTCGTTCTTTTGTACATCTTCTAAAACAGTATAGTTATCGGAAATTTCTTCAAAAATGGTTTCCGCCGAGTGAACGGGGTTGTTAATATTCAGGTAGGCGTAATATTTGTTATCCCCCTCAAATTGCGCCGCAAACGCAAAATCGGACGACATTCCTTCTATAAGGTAAAGGTCGACGTTTTTCGTTATGGGAGCTTTGCTGTTCGGGTCGATACCGTCCGCCTGATATGTGCCGTACTTCTTTCTGATTATCGAAGCGTCTATAGGCATTACGGTAGCTATATAATCCTTTGTTATGAACTTGCTGGTATGTATCACGGGAAAATAGTCCGGCAATACCGCGTCAGACCCGTATTCCGCCGTATCCGAGACCGGGAAATATTCGGTTACGCTGTTAAAAATAATCGTGTTATCGTCCGGCTTTACCTCGGAATTATCGCCGCTTGACGTAAAATCGAGCAGCTCCGAGGTATCTTCCTTGCTGTCGGTCAATGATGAATTTTCCGGAATAGACAGCTGTTCTGTATTTGTGTCGCAGCCGCAGGACAATATTATAACGGATAGTAAAATAAGCGCTTTTTTCACGATGGAGCTCCTTTAATAGCATAGGTGATTTTGCTTTTTTAGCGGATAATAATTTTAGTGTTTTACTACTTATATTATACTATATCTATCAAAAATGTCAAGCTGTCAATACAAAAGCAATCAATTCTATAGGCATTATCTAAAAAGTCAACTTTGATACTGTATTCTGCCGTCCTTTATCCTTATTATCCTGTCGCCTAGCTTAGCGGCGTTTTCATCATGGGTTATCAGTATTAAGGTCTTGCCCGAGCGGTTCAATTCACACAGCAGCCGCATTATTTCGCCGCCCGCCTTGCTGTCAAGATTGCCGCACGGCTCGTCTGCAAGGATAAGCTGCGGCTCGGCGGCAAGCGCACGCGCTATCGCAACACGCTGCTGCTGCCCTCCGGAAAGCTCAAAAGGCTTATGCTCGGTGCGATGGGACAGTCCCACCAGCTCTAACGCCTGCCTTGCGCGCAGCAGCCGTTCCTTTCTCGGTATGCCGCGATATTCCAAAGGCAGCGCGACGTTCTCCGCCGCGGTGAGGTTGGGTATCAGATTAAAGCTCTGAAATACAAAACCTATCCGGCGGTTTCGTATACGGCTTATTTCGCGGTCGCTCATGCCGCAGACGTCGCTCCCGTCGAACAGGTAGCTGCCGCTGTCCGGCAGGTCGAGAAATCCGAGTATGTTCATAAGGGTGGATTTGCCCGATCCGCTCGCGCCGACCAGCACCGCAAATTCCCCCTCCTCAACACAGATATTTATATCGCTGAGCGCCGCCACTTCGCTGCCGCTTTTTTTATATGTCCTGCACATATTTACCGTTTGTATCAGCATTGTATTCTCCCGTCTGCGTGAGTTTTTTGTGATTCGGCGCAAAATAACAGCAGCCGCCCGCCGCATTGGTGATCCTGCCCTCGCCCTCAAGAGAGCATACGCCGTCCTGCTGATGTATGCACGGCTCGCTGCATAATATCATGTTCATGCTGTTGCACCCCTTTTTTTATTTTGCCGAAACTTTGGGGATATATACATTGTTTTGGTTTATATTTACCGTATATTCCGGATTTTGGCGGGAATTATATAAAGGCAAGAAAAATTAAGGGGCGATAAGATGAAAAAGACGGCAAAATTCTCATCAGACAGGAAAGAAACCGCGATAAAGCTGACGGTGCTGGTGCTGATAGCCGCTTTAGGCGCGCTGATAACGTTATCTCTTCCGACGGCGGTAAACAGCAGCGTGCCGAGGGTGAACACGGTGTTTCCGGATATCAAAAGCTATACTCCGGCGGTAACCTGCACCGGCAGGATAGAATATTCCGATCTGCACAGCGTGGTATGCGATATACCGGTGGTGATATCCTCATATAATGTAAGCGAGGGTCAGCACGCCGACGAGGGGCAGGTGATAGCCTTGGTGGACGTTGACGCTGCCGCTGCGGCTGTAACGGCGATGTACGGCGCGGAAAATATCCCGCAAGGTTCGTTTACCGCCGACGATATCCCTAAACAGATAATCGCGGACACCTCCGGCACAGTATGCTATGTCGGCAAAGCGGGAGAAACGATATTGCCGGGCGAACCTATCGCGCGTATCGGACAAAAGGGCGATCTGCAGCTTACCGCGGCGGTCTCACAGCGGGATATCTCAAAAGTCTGCGTCGGACAAAACGTAAGCATTACCGCCGCCGACAAGACCTACAGCGGCACGGTGTCCGATATAAGCGGCTTTGCCAGAAAGGAATATGACACGATAGGAGCGGATACCGTGGTAGACGTCAGCGTGACGGTGGACGACGCGACGGAGGAACTGCGCAGCGGCTATTCCGCCGAGGGAGTGATACAGACCGGCGTTTCGGAGCAGATACTGACGCTGCCTTACAACGCCATCTGTCAGGACGACAGCGGGGAATACGTCTACATTTTCGATTCCGGCAGCGCAAAGCGCAAGGATATCTCCACCGGAATAGAGCTTGCCGGCTGCGCGCAGGTAATAGGGCTTGACTTGTCCGATGAGATAATAGTATACGACGGCGAGCTTTCCGCAAATTGCCTTGTGATAAGGGACGGGATAGTTTCAAAGCAGGAGGACGGAGAATGATAGGCCGTTTTTTTGCCGGATTGTTTGTAAACAAGGGCAGAGCGGCGCTTACGATAAGCTCGATAGCGGTGGGGATATTCGCCGTGGCGGTGATCTCCGCGGTTGGCAGCACCGGCACCGATATAATAAGCCGCAGCCTTGACGATATGGGGATAAATTCCGTACTGGTGCAGACTGAGGACGGCAGCGCGGCGCTTTCCGATGATGACGTGGCGGTCTTAAGCGGGCTTGACGGTATAACCGACGCTATGCCGCTGCTTTCCTCCGTGACGGAATGCCGTCTTCCGCAGCAGACGCTTTCCTGTATAGCGTGGGGAGTAAGCCGCAGCGCGGGGGATATAATATCGCTCAGAGCCATGCACGGCAGACCGCTGAACGACGCGGACATAGCGGGGTGTGAGCATGTCTGCATGGTGGATAAGGAGATAGCGCTCCAAACCTACGGCAGGACAAACATAGTCGGCAAGACCCTGGAGATAAAAATAGGCGGGGGCATAGAGCAGTTCAAAATAGTAGGCGTCGTCATCTCCGGACTCAGCGCGGTGCAGAGCGTGATAAACGACGTAGTTCCTTATTTTGTCTATATTCCTTATACTACCATGCAGCGGCTTTGCGGCACTACCGGGTATGATACTATCGCCCTCAGGCTCAGCAGCGGCGATCCGGAAGATCCGGAGCCGGGTCCGAGTCCGGAAGTGACAATTCCAGAGGAGCCGAAGCATCCGACCCTGACAGCCACAAAGACGGTAACGAACTTGGATGAAGCTACCGG
>CANRII010000084.1 GCA_947630685.1 uncultured Ruminiclostridium sp.
CATCGACGACTTTTCTATATGGACTTTCAATGAAACCATATTCATTGATTCTTGCATAAGTAGCTAAAGCACCGATCAAACCGATGTTTGGACCTTCAGGCGTTTCAATCGGACACATTCTTCCATAGTGAGAGTGGTGAACGTCACGAACTTCGAATCCGGCACGTTCTCTAGAAAGTCCACCAGGTCCTAGTGCGGAAAGTCTTCTCTTATGAGTAAGCTCCGCGAGCGGGTTGTTCTGATCCATGAACTGCGACAGCGGAGAGGAGCCGAAAAACTCCTTGATGGACGCTACCACGGGTCTTATATTGATAAGCGAGTTGGGAGATATCTTATCCGATTCCTGCGACTGCAAGCCCATGCGCTCTCTGATAACGCGCTCCATACGGGCAAAGCCGATGCGGAACTGGTTTTGCAGCAGCTCGCCTACCGAACGGATACGGCGGTTTCCGAGATGGTCGATGTCGTCCACCGTGCCCACTCCGTCGCAAAGATTGATAAAATAGCTTACCGACGCATAAATATCGTCTAAAGTGATATGCTTGGGGATAAGGCGTTCAAGGTTGTTCTTTATGCCGTCTATTATCTGCTCGTCGCCGTCGGCGTTGTTCAGTATCTCCTGAAGCACGTCGAAGCTTACCTTTTCGTTTACTCCGAGCTCTTCGGCGTTTATCGAATCGGGGATATAGCCCTTGATATCCACCATGCCGTTGCCGACTACCTTGACCTCTTTTTCCTCGGCGTAGATAACGCATTCTTTAACGCCCGCCTGCTCTATCTCGGCGGCCTTTTCGGCGTTGATGAATTCGTCCTTGTCGCAAAGCACCTCGCCGGTCGCCTGGCTGATTATCGGCATTGCGGCTCTGTGTCCGGTTATACGCGCGGAGATACCGAGCTTTTTATTGTATTTATAACGTCCGAATCTCGCAAGGTCGTATCTTCTCGCGTCGAAGAACAGCGCGTTAAGATGGCTCTGTGCGGATTCCACCGTCGGAGGCTCGCCGGGGCGCAGCTTTCTGTACACCTCAAGCAATGCCTCTTCGGTATTCTTTGTAGCGTCCTTGTCGGTGACGGTCTGCACTATCAGCGGTTCTTCGCCGAACTTGTCGGTAAGATCGCTGTCCGAGCTGTAGTCGCCTAATGCGCGCAGCAAGGTGGTCGCGGGTATCTTTCTGTTCTTATCTATACGCACATAGAAAATATCGTTGGAGTCCATTTCGTACTCCAGCCATGCGCCGCGGTTAGGTATAACGGTGGAACGGAACAGCTTTTTGCCCGATTTATCGTAATCAAAACCGAAATACACGCCCGGAGAACGCACCAGCTGCGATACTATTACACGCTCCGCACCGTTTATAACAAAGGTGCCGGAATCGGTCATCAGCGGGAAATCTCCCATGAATATCTCATTTTCCATGACCTCGCCGGTCTCGGTGTTTCTGAGCTGTGCCTTTACTCTGAGCGGAGCGGCATAGGTAACGTCGCGTTCCTTGCACTCTTCTATAGTATATTTGGGCTGTTCATCCAGCCTGTAATCCACAAAGCTAAGCACCAGCTTGCCGTTTGCGTCCGTAATGGAAGAAATATCATTGAATACTTCCTTTATGCCCTCTTTCAAAAACCAGTTATAGGAATCCTTCTGGATCTCTATAAGGTTAGGCATAGGCTGTACCTCGTTGATCTTAGAAAAGCTCAGACGCTCGTTTCTTCCCAGCTTGACCTGCTTGACATTCACCATGCGCTTTACCACTCCTTAATTATTCGACAGATATGTGTCAAAAATGTTCATAAAACCTTTTATAATACGGGATAACGGCATTGTGTAAAAGGGTTTGAAAACAGTTAAGACGCATATCAATCCATTATGATACAGTATATCATTTTATCATAGTCCGCAAGATTTGTCAATACCAAATTTGAAAAAATTTTTCAAAGCTGAGAAAAAACGGACAAGTACATACCATACTTGCCCATTTGAATATTACATCTTATCGAATATCCGCTGCTCCGGCTGCTCACGCACGATATAATCGACGTATGCCGCCGCCGTAAGATAATATATCTCCTCATAATGCGCGGGGTGCGCGCCGCCGAGCGGGAAGCTGTCGTCGGATATGCAATGCTTTGTGACGTCTATCACATAACAGCCGGTCTTTTCTATGAACCGTTCCTCGCTCATATTTATCACCTTTTGAGCGGTTCTTACGTTTCCGGTCTCTGTCGACGCCAGCGGTGAGATGTTGCCGTCCATATCGCGGTAGCGGTCGTTAAGCCTTACGCGGTTGAGGATTATCCTGCCGCCGTATTTTTCGCTAAGCAGCTTTGCCGTTTTGTCCACGGCGGACAAGATCAGCTCCTCGTCATTTTGCGCATCCAGGAAGAACAGCTCGGTATCACCGGATATATCCGCGAAATAATCGCTGCGCATTATGAAATTATCCACCGCAAAGCAGCCGCCGCGATATCTCGCCATTTGAGAGGACAGGTCGTAAAAATCGACTATCACCCATTTGCCTATGCCCTGCCGTATCATATCCGGCGCTTTACGTTTGAACACTTCTTCGGTCATGGTGCGCCGCCATACGCTGCCGAAGCGTTCGGCGTTATCGAAAAATCCGTCCGATACCGGTATCGGATCATCAAACGCCCACACCGGCGAATTTTTGAAGATGTACTTATCAACGCAGGCAACGGTGCTGCGGTTCATCGGCTCGCGGGAAACGCAGCTGCCCCATATATCCACCGGTATCTGCGCGCATATTTTAAGATACTCGTCTACACGCTCTCCCACGGCGTCTGTCGGTACGCCGCTCCACATATCATACGCCGCTTTGAGCAGGAACACAAAATTCTTCTCGGTAATAACTATCACCCGTCCGAGATTTTTTTCCAGCTCCGCTCCCACCGCCTTTTGCAGCGGGCGGCGGATACGCTCGTTTTTCTTCATCACGTCCAGCACATCGGAAAAGCTGACTGCAGACAGCTTTCCTCTTTCAAGCGCGGTAAGCACTTTAAGCGTCCTTTTGAGCGTTCTGTTATCGCCGCAGTCAGTATTTACATAAGCGTCGTGTATCGTTTTCCAGCCGCGTCGGGTAATGTCCATCAGCAGCTCGCGGTTCTCACATACAAATTCCCGCGAGGTCTGCATCATTATCTTCCCCGCCGCGCTGTTCTTATCAAAAAGCACGTTGTAAAACCCGCGCGCCATCGCGCTGTCATAATAATATATAAGGCGGTCGAACTGTATGTTTATATCCTCGCCGTCGTTATAATAGCCCGCCACGCCGTTTCTTACAACGTCCTCCACCAGCTTCGCAAGGCGGGCGAAATAAAACCTGTCCATGACGGTCTCGGTGCGGGTGGACTTTTCGCTGTCGCTGAAATATCCGCGCGAAATATCCGCCACCACCGGATGTACAAGCCCGATGAACATATCCTCAAGCCTGTGTATATAATCGTTGACCGCGCTGTGACTGCCGCCTACTCTGATATGCTTATCCACCGAATAATATTTAGGCAGCGCAAATCTCACCAGTATTATTTTATCGTGGGAAAAACGCGACAGCAGCTTTGCCGCGAAGATATCCATAAGCGGCTTTACCACATCTTCCGGAAGATACAGCGGCAGCCGCTCGTAATATTCCTTATGGCTGTTAAAATAATCGCTTTTCAAAAACTCCTCGGTCTCGGTGACAAAGGTATCGTTCCATTTCGCCGTTCTGTGTACTACCGAGCCGTAAAAATCCAGCACGAAATATTCCGCGTCGGAGCGGCTTAGGTAATCCCCCGCCGTTTTAACAAGATCCATATCGGAAAGCCAGTCGCAGTCCGGCACTTTATTAGGAAAGAACGCGCTGAACGGCGACAGCTTGCGCAGTTTATTATCCGCTTTAAGCCTTGCCGACTTGTCAAACGCAAGCTCCAAATTGACCGAGCCCATGGTAAGCAGCTTTACCGGCTTTATCATCGCGGAATTGTCCGTTTCTCCCACCGTTATCAGCCTGCCTATCTTGTCAACGCCGCACACCCTGAACCGGCACAAAGCCGAGGTATCCACGCCGGATATCACCACCGACAGCCCGGTCGTGGTGTTTATCTTTTTATATGAATTGTTTTCCCTGCGGAAAAAAACATGATAGCTTTCACAGCCCTCCAGCGCTTTCCAGGTGAGTCTTACCGAGCTTTCGCTGACAGGCTCCGCTAAAAGCGAACCGCTATACGACATTTCTCTGCCCCCTTAGGTAATGATACATATTTTATTTTACCACTATCAGACAGAAAAAACAAGTAGGAAAGCGTTTTTTGCTTGACAATCCGAATAAAAAGTAGTAGAATATAATTTGAAATTGATTTTCATTTTCAAATTCAAATCAGGAGAAGCTCATGAACTACAACACAAAGCAAAGTATGCTGATACTTGAATATATAAAGGCGAACGCCGACCGTCATCTTACCGCGGACGAGATCTCCGAGGGGCTTAAAAATCTTGTGGGAAAAGCTACGGTATACCGCAATCTCGAACGGCTGTGCGGGTCGGGAACAGTAAGAAAATACATTCTCACCGACGGAAAAAGCGCCTGCTATCAATATGCGGACTGCGAACCGCACACGCGCCATTTTCATCTTAAATGTCTTGAATGCGGCAGGCTGTATCATTTAGAGTGCGAACATCTGACAGAGCTTGACGAGCATATCCGCGCTAATCACGGTTTTTCGGTAGACCCGTCGCGCACGGTGTTTTACGGCACCTGCGCGGAATGTATGAAAGCAAAAGAAGGGAAAGCGCAATGAGGCGGATAATACAGGCGGCGCTTCTGATATTGCCGCTGCTGCTTACGGGCTGTTCGACATATAAACAGCCGAAGCCGCAGGACGGCAGGCTTAAAATAGTGACTACGGTATTCCCCGCCTATGACTTTGCGCGGCAGGTGGCGGGAGATAACGCCGAGATCACCATGCTGCTATCTCCCGGAAGCAGCGGTCACGGCTTTGAGCCTACTCCGCAGCAAATGCTGGATATAAAAAGCAGCGACGTATTTATTTATATAGGCGGCAGCGACGAACGCTGGGCGGAGGATACGGTGCGCTCCGGCGGGACTGACGGTTCGGTAACGGTACGGCTCGCGGACAGCGCCGAGCTTTTATGGGACGACGACGAGGACGAACACGAGCACGGCGATACCCCGCACGAGGACTTGTTCGACCCGCATATATGGACATCTGTTAAAAACGCCGAGCTTATGCTTAGCGCCGTATGCGACGCGATATGCCTTGCGGATAACGATAACGCGGAATATTACCGAAAAAACAAAGAGGAATATGAAGAGCAGCTCGCCGCGCTGGATAACGAGATAAAACAAGCGGCGGCCAAGGCTCAGAACGATACGCTTATCTTTGCGGATAAATTTGCGTTCAGGTATTTTACCGATGAATACGGGCTTAAATATATGGCAGCGTTCCACTCCTGCGACGAACATTCCGAGCCGGGCGCAAAGACCGTAGCGGCGCTGATAGACGCGGTAAGGGAAAAGAAAATACCGGCGGTGTATTATTTTGAATTTAACAGCGCCAAGACCGCCGAGGTCATCTCGGAGGAGACCGGAGCGAAAGCCGTCATGCTGTACTCCTGCCATACCGTTTCTAAACAGGAGTTAGCGGCGGGAGAAACATACATTTCGCTGATGACTAAAAATCTCGAGCAGCTTAAGACAGGATTGGGGGCAGGATAATGGAAACGCTGATAGAATGCAAGTCGCTAAGCGCGGGATATGAGGGCGTGACGGTGATAAACGACTTGTCCTTTACCGTAAACAGCGGGGATTTTCTCAGCATAGCGGGAGAAAACGGCAGCGGTAAGACCACTCTTATGAAAACGCTGCTTGGGCTTAAAGAACCGCAGTCCGGCAGCATAATATTCGGCGGCGGACTGAAAGCGTCGGAGATAGGCTATCTCCCGCAGCAGACCGCTTTGCAAAAGGATTTTCCCGCGACGGTAAAAGAGGTCGTTTTATCCGGCAGGCTGTCAAAGCGCGGACTGCGCCCGTTTTACGGAAAAGAGGACAAGCAAAAAGCGAACGAGTGTATGGAGCTTATGGATATAATCCCGCTAAGATCCCGCAGCTACCGGGAATTATCCGGCGGACAGCAGCAGCGGGTACTTCTTGCAAGGGCATTATGCGCGACCGAAAAGCTGCTGCTTTTGGACGAGCCGGTATCCGGGCTCGACCCGACGGCGACGCAGGATATGTACGATACTATCCATAAGCTGAACAGCGAGCGCGGCGTTACCGTGATAATGATAACTCACGACCTAAACGGCGCGCTGAGATACTCAAAGCAGATACTGCACATGGAGGCGGGGCAGTATTTCTTCGGCAGTACCGAGGAGTACCGCGCGTCGGATATATTCCATACCATGAGCACCTGCGACTGTCATTGCTGCTGCAATCATCACCTCGATCAAAAAGGGGGCGGCGCAGATGTTTGAAATGCTTTCTTATGACTTTTTTCTGCGCGCGCTGCTTGTCGGTATGCTGGTATCGCTGTGCGCGTCGCTGCTGGGCGTTTCGCTGGTGCTGAAAAGGTTTTCGATGATAGGCGACGGACTTTCGCATGTGGGCTTCGGCGCGTTGGCGGTAGCGGCGGCCATGAATCTTGCGCCGCTTCAAATATCCGTGCCGGTGGTGATGATAGCCGCGTTTTTACTTATAAGGGTAAGCTCTTCCGGCAGGATAAACGGCGACGCCGCTATCGCGGTATGCTCGTCGGGGGCGCTCGCGATAGGCGCGGTGGTAATATCCCAAAGCGGCGGCAGCGCGGATATAAGCAGCTATATGTTCGGCAGTATAATGTCGATAACCGGAGAAGATCTGCTGCTCAGCGTTATCTGCTCGGTAGTTGTTATCGTGCTGTTCATACTGTTTTACAGCAAGATATTCGCGGTGACGTTCGACGAAAGCTTTTCCAAAGCGACCGGAGTAAATACCGGACTGTATAACACCGTTATCGGGCTGCTCACCGCGCTTACCGTGGTGGTAGGAATGAGGATAATGGGCGCTTTGCTCATCTCGAGCCTTATAATCTTCCCGGCTTTGTCCTCAATGAGGATATTCAAGAGCTTTAAGGGAGTGACTATATGCAGCGCGGTGCTGTGCGAAGTCTGCTTTCTTATCGGCATGGAGCTTACCTGCGAAGCCGATTGGCCGGCGGGCGCGTCGGTGGTGATAGCCGATCTTGCCGTGTTCGTGCTGTTTGGTATAGCGGGAGCGGTCATAAAACGTGTAAAAAAATAAACCTGCGGAGGTAATTTATGAAAGTGTTATTCAACGACGGGTGGGAATTTTTCAAATCCTCATCGGAAAAACGCGAGGAAAAGCCGGACTATCAGCCGGTACAGCTTCCTCATGACTGGCTGATAGGCGACTCGGAAAATCTTTACGAAACGTCATACGGCAGCTATGTAAAGCGGTACGATTTCGGCTGCGTCGCGGGCAAGAGCATACGCCTTTATTTTGAGGGCGTATATATGAACAGCACCGTATATGTAAACGGGAAAGCCGCCATGGACTGGAAATACGGCTACACCTCGTTTGAGGCTGATATAACGCCGTTTTTACAGAACGGAGAAAACGAGATAAAGGTATTGGTGCGGCATGAATCGCCGAACAGCCGCTGGTATTCCGGCGCGGGTATCTTCCGCGACGTGTATCTTATCGTTTCACCGGAAAGCCGTCTTGTCACCGACGGGGTGTATTTTCATACCGAGCATAAAAACGGCGATTGGAACGTCACTATGACCGCCGAAACGAAAAACGCCGACGGTCTTACCGTGAGGTATACCCTTTCTGCGCCGGATAAAACGTTATATCGAACCGAATCCCCCGCGGGCGAAAAGGCAATGTTCACGCTCAGCGATATACCGGATAAATATATCTGGGACATCGATTCGCCGAACCTGTTGACGCTTACAACAGAGCTTATAAAGGACGGTAAAGCGATAGACGAGATCACCTGCCGGGTCGGGCTTAGGGATATAGAATACCGCCCGGACAGCGGCTTTTACCTTAACGGCAGGCATATCAAGCTGAACGGCGTTTGCCTGCACCACGATCTGGGCTGTCTCGGAGCGGCGTTCAATAGATCGGTCGCAAAGCGCCAGCTGCTCAAAATGAAAGAAATGGGAGCAAACGCCGTGCGCACCTCTCACAATCCTCCCGCAAAAGGCTTTATGGAGCTTTGCGACGAACTCGGGATACTGGTGGACAGCGAGCTTTTGGACATGTGGGAGCGCCCTAAGACCGAATACGATTACGCGAGATTTTTTGACGAGTGGTACAAAAAAGACGTTGCCGCGTGGATACGCCGCGACCGCAACTGCCCGAGCGTAATTATGTGGAGCGTCGGCAACGAGATATACGATACCCATGTTTCTCCGCGCGGCTGCGAGGTGGCGAAAATGCTGCACACTGCGGTGAGGGAAAACGATCCGCTTTGCAACGCGCCTACGACGATAGGTTCAAACTATATGCCGTGGGAGGGCGCGCAAAACTGCGCAAGGCAGGTCGATCTTGTCGGGTATAATTACGGCGAGAATCTTTACGAAAAGCACCACGCCGAAAATCCCGAATGGAAGATATACGGCAGCGAGACCACCTCCGGCGTGAAAAGCCGCGGGGTATACCACTTCCCCGCCTCGGCGTGCTTTATGACTCATGCCGACCGTCAATGCTCTTCTCTCGGAAACTGTAAAGCGGGTGAAAGCGCGCAAACCGCTCAGAACATAATCGCGCTTAACCGGGATATCGACGTATGCGCGGGAATGTTCATCTGGACGGGTGCGGATTATATCGGCGAGCCGTCGCCTTATTCCACCAAAAACGCATATTTCGGCAATATCGACACCGCCGGACTTGAAAAGGACAGCTTTTACCTTTACCAAAGCGCCTGGACAAATAAACCGGTGCTGCACATCATGCCGTACTGGGATTTCAACGAGGGGCAGCTTATCGACGTGATAGCGTATACTGATCTTCCCGAAGTCGAGCTGTTTGTAAACGGCAGGTCGCTTGGCAAGAAAGCGGTAAAGGAATATACCACCGCATGGCAGCTTCCTTATGAAAAGGGCGAGATAAAGGTAAAAGGTACCACCGCAGACGGCACGGAGCTTTGCGATACCAGGCACTCGTTCGGCGACAGCGCCGCGATAGTTTTAAGTGCGGAGCGCGGCGAGATATCGGCGGACGGAGAGGACGTATCCGTTATCAGGATAAGCACAGTTGACAAGGACGGCTATCCGGTGGAAAACGCGCGCGACCGCGTAACGGTAACGGTGAACGGCGGCAGGCTGCTGGGCTTTGACAACGGGGACAGCACCGATTACGACAGCTATAAATCCGCGTCCCGCAGGCTGTTTTCGGGAAAAGCCGCCGCGTATGTTTCTTCCTTTGCAAAAAGCGGGGATATTACAGTAACCGCCTCGGCGCCGGGTCTGACGCCCACGTCGGTCGTTATAAAAGCCGTTCCCGCCGAGATACGCAAGGGGGTATCTTTCAGCGAAAACATTACCGCCCTAACCCTCCCCGACGAGATACCGCTCAGAAAGATAGAACTTATCCGCAAGGGTGACGGAAAGCTGGACAGCTCAAACCCGCAGTGCGAGATAAGCGCGGTGCTG
>CANRII010000085.1 GCA_947630685.1 uncultured Ruminiclostridium sp.
AGAAATTCTGCCTCTCGGAAAGGGTGAGATAGTACCCGCAACGATAACCGAGGTAAAGAAAAGCGCCGACGGACTGCCGGGAGAGCTTTGCGGAAATCTCATGTCAAATACAGTAACAGGCAGTATAAGCAAAAATTCCCGCTGCGGACTTTTCGGCTACAGCAGTCTGTGCCCGGTATCCTCCGAGCCGCTGCCCATGGCTTATAAAAGCGAAGTGCACACCGGCAAGGCTTATATAATCACAACGATAGACGACGCCCCCGCAAGGGAGTATGAGATCGAAATAGAAAGCGTTGATATCGCTAGCGGTGAAAATAAAAATCTTGTCATCAAGGTCACCGACAGCGAATTGCTGAAAAGCACCGGAGGAATAGTCCAGGGCATGAGCGGCAGTCCTATAATACAGGACGGTATGCTCGCCGGAGCGGTAACGCATGTTTTCATCAACGATCCGACAAGAGGCTACGGCATTTTCGCCCAGACAATGTACGACGAAACAGACGATATGAGCAGTTATTCTCAAAAACTGCGCGCGGCATGATAAAAAGTAAACTCAAAAATCTCTCCCGACGATACCCGCCGGGAGAGATTTAATAAAAATACGATCACAGTATAATACATATAAGACCGTTACAGCCGTCGTTTATAATACGCTGTATAGTTTCCTGCAGCTTTCCGCGCGCGTCGGTCGGCATGCGGTACAGCTTATTGCGCAGCCCCTCGTTTACCAGCTCGTGGAGAGATTTGCCGAATATGTTGCTTTCCCAGATCCGCGTGGGATTTTCTTCGTACTCATTAAGCAGATATTTTACCAGATCCTCCGACTGTTTTTCGCTGCCGACTATCGGATTGACTTCGGTTGTGATATCCGCAAGCATCATATGAACAGAGGGTGCGGACGCTTTCAGACGCACGCCGTATTTTCCGCCCTGCTTGATTATTTCCGGCTCTTCCAATTTAAGCTCTTCCAATCCCGGCATAACTATACCGTAACCGGTAGCCTGCACTTCATCCAAAGCGGTCTTGACCTTTTCGTACTTTTTCTTTATGGAGGCAAGCTCTATCATGCACGGCATAAGATCGCTCTCGTCGCTGAGCTCTAAGCCGGTAGTTTCGCCCAATATCTGGTAAAACAGCTCGTTCTTTACGTTGACCGTTACATATCCGGCTCCGCTGCCTAGGTCGGCGTTGTCTACTGTGCAGCAGGTTATGGCTTCACATGCCAGCATCCCCTCGGCAAACTTTTTGATGCAGCCCATATCCACCGCCTCAGCCGCCGCTGTTCTGATAGTATCGAAAACCTCTTTTTTTAGCCAATGCTCCTTATCCAACGCAGTCAGCCATTTCGGCATTTTTATATTTATCTGCTTTACGGGGAATTGCAGCAGGACCGTCTTAAGAATATCCTTGATGTCCTCTTCGCCTATATCAAGGCAATTTATCGCGGTGACGGGCTTATGATACTTTTCGGACATCGACGCCGCCAGCGCTTTCGACTCTGCACTCGACGGGTCCTTGCAGTTAAGCACGATAACAAAAGGCTTTTTTATCGACTCAAGCTCTGCGATCACCCTTTCCTCCGCCTCCTCATACTCCTCGCGGGGAATGTCGGTTATGCTGCCGTCGGTAGTTATCACCAGTCCGATGGTGCTGTGCTCGTTTATGACCTTTTGAGTGCCGACCTCTGCCGCCATATTAAACGGTATCTCCTCGTCAAACCACGGGGTCATTACCATTCTCGGCGCTTCGTTTTCGATATATCCTATTGCGCTCGGCACTATGTAGCCTACGCAGTCAATAAGCCGGACGTTCATCGTGGTGCTGTCCTCAAGGACAATATTTACCGCCTCTTCCGGAACAAATTTCGGTTCGGTGGTCATAATAGTCTTTCCCGCAGCCGACTGAGGCAGCTCGTCAACGGCTCTTTCTTTTACATAATTGCTGTCTATGCTCGGTATTACAAGCACGTTCATGAATTTGCTTATAAAAGTGGATTTACCGGAACGTACAGGTCCGACCACACCGATGTATATGTTTCCCTGTGTACGTGCGGATATATCCTTATAAATAGATTGAGGCATATTTGCTCCTTTTCTCCGCACGGTAGTTCGTAAAGCCGCGTATTGCGTTTATAAGTCTTTGCGCCCTTGTTCCCGTGCGGAAGAACAAAGGGCAAATATCAGACTATCGGGATAAGCAGCATTCCTGCGGGAGCGCTGTCGCCTTGTATATCGTTTTCGGCCTTTATCTGCTCACAGTCGGTATTATACTGCTTTGCGATGCTCCATATATCCTCGTTTTCGTCGGCAAAATATAATTTAAGGCTGTACTCGTTATTCTTTTTCTTGGGCGCATCGGTGTTTACGCTGATGTCCTTGACTATCTCCACCGTCTGCGTCTTATAAAGACAGCCCTGCATGGATATTCCTACCCTTAACTCTATTTCGCTGTCGGAGGTTATGCTGTAGCTTACCGACGCCGCCTGCAAAAACGGCTCTATACTGCTGTCCTCCGATAAGCCGCTGACCGATACCGGCAGTTCAAACGGCTGCACTTTCTCGATATATACCGGCTGACCGCTCTCCAGTCTGGCAAGCACCTGATATGACGCCTGCCCGCACACGATAAGCTCTTCGGATGATTTACTGCGGCAGGTGATATTGTTCAGTTCGCAGCGGCAGTCTATCACGCTTTGCGGAGCGCCCTGGGTACATTCTGCGGTTTCCTTTAACGTGAGATTCTGCGATATATAACGCGGAGCGTTTTCGGTCTTTACCGTCATAGTGGTAAATTCGCACTCATAATCGGTAGAATACATATCCGTTACAGGCGATATTATCTGTTCAAGCTCGGCAGATACGCCGGCTTCCGCCGAGATATCACAGGTAAAAACGCGGCTGTTATTATCATTGGTCTGCTTTACGGAAAGATCGCAGGACAGCACGACAAACTGCGCATATGTACTGTGCTTGTCTGTAATGCCGTCTGCGTCGATTATCTGGCTAAGCGGGATATCCGCCTCCATTATCTCGGTACTTACCGTACCCTCGTTTTCTATCAGATAAAGCGCTTTCAGCTTTACCTCGCCTTTGAGTATGACCTTATCCTCTATTATCTTACAATCGCTTACCGAGGTAACCGTATCGCAGCTTACTATCGCCTTTACAGAGCCTCGAGCGTCGCCTACCTCTATATCCTCGCGCGCGATGAACTGTTTTTTAACTATGATCTTTTTCCCGCCGCAGGATATAGGCGTTTTTCTCACCTGAACGCCGTTGCCCTTTGCTCCGGTTATTATCTCGGTCATTTGGCTGTTAGTGACCTTTATCTTGCAGCTTACCGCTCCTCTTACGTCCAGCCTCCTGCCGGATATCGCCCTTACCGTACAGTAATCAGTCCTCGGTATTATAGATACCGACGCACCGTCCGCCTCTTTTGAAAGGTCGATGGTTTTGGAAAAGGTATATCTATGCTCCACGCAGTTAAGGTCGTTGCTGCCTTCGCTGAGATACAGAGCTGAAATATATACGATACCGTCACAGATCAGCTTATCGCCGGATATGTTGTAGGATACGATACCGGGCTTTAACGAGCATTTGAGTATCTTGAAAATATCCGGATAATAGTCCGGCAGAATGTAATCGAACTCTACGCCCTGCTCAGCCGTACCGTCGTATATTATCTCATTCAGATATAACGGCTCCTTTGAAATTGTTAAATCCATATGATCCTCCTTTTGTCTGTCTCCCGCACGCCACAGGCAGCCCCACCCGGCCGTAACGGTCATTCGCTTAAATATATGTTTGTCACGGACATAATATGCGCATGTACTTCCAATTACTTTGAGGATATTTTCACAATTTTCGCAAATAAAAAAGCCATTCAAAATGAAATGCTCCCTTTTAGTTAGACAATGTGGTATAATAGAAATATACCGAAACGAAATCTAACGAAAGGGGGCATTTCAAAAAGAATGGCTAAAATTTTTTAATGATTATTAAAACTAAAACACCGCACGTGTTTTAGCGTGCGGTGTTCTGTGAATTATTATTTTTTCTTCTTGCGCTTGCCTGCGATCGCTGTAGCTGCTGCGAGTGCCGCTGCCGCCATAGCGCCTAAGCCTGCTGCGCCGTCAAGTCCAACGCCGGTATTCGGGTTATTGCCCTGAGGAGTCGGCTGATCGAAATCAAGCGTCGGAACGTCTCCCTGAGGAGTGGGCTGATCAAAGTCAAGCATCGGAACATCTCCCTGAGGAGTTGTCTGATCGAAGTCCAGAACCGGTAAATCGAAATCACTATCAGTATCGGTATCGGTATCTGTGTCAGTATCCGTGTCGGTATCTGTATCAGTATCCGTATCGGTGTCTGTATCGGTATCCGTGTCTGTGTCTGTGTCTGTATCCGTGTCTGTATCTGTATCAGTATCGGTGTCTGTGTCAGTATCCGTATCGGTGTCTGTATCAGTATCCGTGTCTGTGTCCGTGTCGGTATCTGTATCAGTATCCGTATCGGTGTCTGTATCGGTATCCGTGTCTGTGTCTGTATCCGTGTCGGTATCTGTATCAGTATCGGTATCTGTATCAGTATCCGTGTCTGTGTCTGTGTCAGTATCTGTATCGGTGTCTGTGTCAGTATCGGTGTCGGTGTCAGTATCAGTATCCGTGTCTGTATCGGTATCAGTATCGGTATCGGTATCCGTGTCTGTATCGGTATCTGTGTCAGTATCCGTATCGGTGTCGGTGTCTGTATCGGTATCCGTGTCTGTGTCTGTATCCGTGTCTGTGTCAGTATCCGTGTCTGTGTCTGTGTCAGTATCCGTATCTGTGTCTGTATCGGTATCTGTATCCGTATCGGTGTCTGTATCCGTGTCTGTGTCAGTATCGGTATCCGTGTCTGTATCAGTATCAGTATCAGTATCCGTATCTGTGTCGGTATCGGTGTCTGTATCAGTATCTGTGTCTGTATCAGTATCGGTGTCAGTATCTGTATCCGTATCGGTGTCCATGTCGGTATCAGTATCCGTATCAGTATCGGTATCCGTGTCGGTATCGGTATCCGTGTCGGTGTCAGTATCGAAATCATCGTCGCTGGTAGGAATATCAAAGGTGTTCCAACCAAACTCCATGCCGCCCTTGTAGGACTTTGCAATCATCTGACCCTCTAAGTGGCGCTGTTCACCATTTACATGAGAGTTAGGAGCGAGCAGCGAACCGGTATAACCGTAAAGGTCAACCGTTCCGGCGTCAGCAACATTGATTATGAAGTTGCGGTATCTGTGATCGGGATCGTTGTACTGGCTTACCTGCGAACCGTTAATGGTAACATAGTTAACGCGCAGATTAAGTACGGTATCAGCGTCGCCGCCGACGATGTTGAGCAGTATGGTAGAACCTTCGGGAATGTTAGAGAAAGAAAGTCCGAAAGGCGCACCGTTAGTGGAGTTTATCTCATCTGCGGTAATGGTGAATACATTAACGCCGTCGGAGTATCCGGTAAACTCGAAGTTGCCCCAGTTGTTATTGTAAGCGCCGGTGGTCTCCATAGCAGCGAGCTTCTGAGAAGCGGCTCTGAGTTTTTCAAAAGAATTCTCAAAGCTGAAATCGGTTTTCTCATTTACGCCGCCGATAACGGTAGCGCCGCTTGCTTGATTGGAGAATCTGTCGGAAACTTCATTAGCCCAGATAACACGACCGCTGTCACTTACCTTGAAGTCAGCCTTGCCGCCGACGATAACGTCAGCCGCGCCCTCGCCGCCGAGATCCTCATTATTGAAAGTGAACCAACCGTCGGAAGCGGTAACGGTAAGATCACCGCCGACAGCAGCACGTCCGCCGCAGTCGGAGCCTTCAATAACCGCGTCCTCTTCAACAAAGATGCTGAAGCCTGCCGCATATCCGAGAAGTCCGTTGACGGATTCGTAGGATTTGTCATCGTCGTTCATGCCGAGGAGCGCGTCGTAATCTATAGTTTCCTGATCAAACACACTAGCGTCAGAAGTTGCAAGGATCGAAGGAAGTTCAGTTTGGTAAACATTTTCCGTATAATAGGTCTGAGCCGTACCTTGACCGAACAGATCCATGTCAACCGTATGCGAAGGCGCTGCAGAAGGAAGCGAGAACAAGCGCGCAAACAGCATATTTATCGCAAAGATAAAGGCTATAATCTTTCTCAGCAGCTTTTTGCGTGCTGAAAGGTTATTAACATTATCCATCATGAAAATTCCTCCTTAAAAAGCGATAATTACTTTTTATCTTTCTTATCTTTGATTTTTTTCGGGAGCATTTCGCTGCTCTCCCGTTTGTAGTTTTATTATATAGTCCGCGGAAACTCGTGTCAATAGATAATCCGAAAAAAATTTACGTCATTTTTTATGAAATTAAAGCGCGTTTGTTTTGATTTTATAGGTACATTTCAACAATAAAAATTGAAATTTCTTCCATTTTCGCCGTAAAACGAATGCTTTTGTGATAATCTGTTATCTACATTGACATTACAGAGTTTTTGTGATAGAATAATTATATAAAAAAGAAACAATTATGTCCTGTAAGCATACCGATATTTATACAGATAACAGGAACAAAACATCTGCGAAAGGGAGCATAACATGTCTGAAGTAAAAGCGGTCCAAAAGACCGATATGCCGCAGATCAACGCACAGGCGGCGATAGTTGTAACACAGAACGAAGGTAAGATTCTGCTGGAAAAGAACGCTAAAATGAAGATGTACCCGGCTTTTATAACCAAGCTGTTAGCGTCGATAATCGCGCTTGAGAAATGCAATCCTACCGACACAGTAGTTATCTCTAAAAGCGTTGTCAATGAGATGACCAGATGGAAAGGCTCTGCGTCGATGGGCTTTCTTGAGGGCGAGCGTATTTCTGTGCTTGATTTAGTATATTCAATGATGCTTGCCTCTGCCAATGACGCGATGTTCGCTCTGGGAGAATTTATCTGCGGCGGAAAGGATAAATTCGCACAGATGATGCAGACAAAAGCGGAGCTGATAGGCACGCAGAACACCATAGTTATGGACAGCGAGGGACGATTCACCTCCGAGCAGCTTTCCAATGCGTATGATCTGGCGATAATCTGCCGATACTGCATGACCAACCGGCTGTTCCGCACGATCGCTAAAACCGAAAAATACACTATCGCCGCAACAGACAAAAGCCCGGAGCGCACGATAAGCAACTCCAATCTTTTGGTAAACAGCACATATAAAAGATATAAATACGATACTGCTATAGGTATAAAAAGCGGATATACCGTCCGTTCAAAGTCATGTCTTGCCTGCTCTGCCCTGCCTCCCAAGGGCAAACAGGGAGAAGAAATCATGGCGATAATTTTGGGCGCGGAACATACAAAACAGATGAAATATGTGTTCTACGACGCGATAACATTGCTTGATTTTACCTTTGACAATTTTGAACAATTAAGCGGTAAAAAGCAAGACGAGTCCCAGGCGGAAAGCGAGGACGCGCTGCTCACCGTTTCCGAGATGTGCGACGTGCTTAACGCCATGCAGCGCAATTCTCCCGAAGCGGCGATAAACTCTATAGCGATAGGAAAGCAGAAAATAAAAAAGGACTGCGCGTACTTTGCCGAGGACGACAGATCTGCGAAAGACGCTTACAACAACGGCGCAGCCGTGACGATTACCGAAAAGCCGGTATACGGTATTTCCAATATAGTGGTGGAAAATCTGACTACCGCCAAAGAAACCCTTGCTTCGTATCTCAAGACAAAGCTCGGTATGTGGTCGATAGCGATAACCGACAGTCCCGAACCGATATATCCTATGGGAATGATATGCAGCATGCTCAGCGAAAAGATGAAGATAGTAAAATCGGTGTCGCTGGAGGATAACTGCGAATCTATGCTAAAAGCGCTGCTTTCCTCCTCAAAGGATACGGGAGCGGCGGTAATAGGCGTTTCTCTTGAACAAGAGCACAACGCTGAGCGGGTATCTACGGGAGCCGGCACGGATATAGCTATCCTTTCCTCCGCGTCGGTATCGCATAATCCGCGCGGACTGTCAAAAGATGAGCAGCTCAACGAAAAGCTCGGTATATGCAGCGGTATGTCCGAAGCGGGCGCGGTGATAATAAACATCGACGACAAGCGGCTTGCCGGCATCTATTCCATACAGCAGGATATAATCACGATAGGAATAGACAACAAGGCGGCGGATTATTACGCCGACAGCATAACCGTTGAGGGCGACAAGATAACCTTTGAGATAGTAAACGGCACCGTTATCCACCATGCGGAATTATACTCAGACAGCAAACACGCGATATATCAGGCGTTGGCAACATTCGCTCTTGGCGAGATAATGGGCATACCTGCAAAGCAGATACTGGCTTCTATAGAAAAATATCGCAAGGTTTCGGGACTTAATACCGTGAAAAACGGAAATAACGTCACCGTTATCTCGGACTTTGAAAACACCGGTGCAGAAAGCGTGGCTACCGCGCTCAAAGAGCTTTGCGCGGCTTATATCCCGGCGGACGCGCGGAGGATAGCGGTATTCTCCGATATTGCCGGAGGCGGCGAGCAGGAAGAGAACCTTTTTCAGCGCGTCGGCGCCGTACTGAACAAAAGCTCCGTAGATATAACCGTGTGCTACGGCGACGTTGCGGCAAACATTGTACAGACGGCGGATATCAAAAAGAAATCGGTCATAGTTTTCAAGAGCGAATCGGCGTTGATAGAATTTCTCGGACTTAATATCCATTCGAACGACGCGGTGTTGTTCAAGGGCTCGGAGGATACCGGACTGGCTGATATCATGGCTGCGATAACCTGATGATAACTATGTCGTTATTAAAAAACGGAGGGCGTGCGACCCTCCGTTTTTAGTGAGCTCATTCTCCAAGTTCGTAAGCGCGTTTGGTGCAGGCCTTACAGCATTCCTCCACCGTTTCGGTGAGCTTGCCCTCGTACAGCTTATCCAGTCCGGCTATCGTCGTACCGCCGGGCGAGGATACCTGCTTAATAAGCTCGTCAACCGTCATACCAGAGTCGGTAAGCATTTTTGCCGAGCCGACAAGCGACTGAGCAAACAGCTTTAACGCGCTGTCACGTTCTATACCGACGCTGTCGGCGTAGTCTATAAACCCTTTTGCATAAAGGTAGATGAACGCGGGAGAGCTGCCGTTTACCGCGATTATCTCTTTCATCTTGTTTATAGGTACCTCGCAGGCTATACCGCAGCTTTCCACCACGGATCTTGCAAAAGCAAATTCTTCATCTGAAACACCGTCGGAACGCGAAACGGCGCTCGCCCCGAGACCCAGCATCATCGGAGTATTCGGCATTACCAGCACGACCTTTGCGTCAGGCAGTGTACGCGCACGGATAAACTCCGCGGATACGCCCGCGCAGATGGATATTATCAGCTTGTCCGGGGTAAAATCTCCG
>CANRII010000086.1 GCA_947630685.1 uncultured Ruminiclostridium sp.
AGGATAAACTTAGTCTTTGCGCCGTATTTCTCCTTAAGATCCAGCACTATTTTTTTATAGCCGTCCTTCCAGCGCCTGCGGTAATCGTCGTTTTTAAGGCAGTCGGGGTCTGGGGAAGCGTCGTTCTGACCTATAGCGATTATGACTATATCCGGCGTGTAGCGGGAAAAATCCCACTTGGTCGGCTCAAAAGGCGGAGCGTAGGACAATTTATCGTACACCGATTCCATTCCTATAAGCTGCGGAGAATTGAAGTAGCCGGTGCCGTCAAACAGCGCTATGCCGCCCTGCGCGATGTTATGCACCCGCGCGTTCAGCTTTCTTGCGAGCGAAAGCGGGTAGGAAAACCAGCTGTTGTCATACTGGGAATGGTGCTGCGGGTCGGCGTGGCCGGTATAGTCCACCGCCTCCACTACCTCCCCGGCGGAAACGCTGTCGCCGTACACCTCAATGTCCAGCGAATAGCTCTTATCCTCCGCGATAAGCTCGGCGTCCTCGTCTATAAGCAGACCGCAGAAATTGAAATAGCAATGAGAACCGGCGGTGCGCTTGAACACCGTGACGGTATGCTCCCCCTCGTCAAGTCCCTCGGCGACGGGGATATAGCGGTATTCCGGCAGGTCGGTATGGTTTATATCAAAGCAATACTGCACGCCGTCGAGTATCACCCCGAACTGCGACTGCATATATATCAGCTTCGGTATCAGCAGTACGCCGAGCGACGTACCGGTGAATTTTACGCTTACCATACTTCCCGCGTATACGAACAGAGGGCTGTCCGGCTCGGTGAGATCTATCCTCCCCATATATGAATATGCGCTGTCCGACGCGGCGATGAGTTTTTTATTTTTCATGACCTGTTTCCTTTCCTATAAAGTCTTTTTTTCATTGTATCATAAAGGTGCGGTTTTTTCAATATTTTTTGTTAAAAACGGGTTTCGGACTTGACAATAACGCAAAATAATGATATATTTTCAGTATACGGGTCTTTTTTCACCCGAACACAAAATTTATAAGGAGAACTATTATGGGCAAAAAAATACTCGCCGTGCTTTGTACGGCTGCAATGCTGCTCTCACTCTCCGCCTGCTCCGGCAGCGAGAACAGCACGACCTCCGGCACTTCGACCGAACAGGAAGCATCTTCCGCCGCAGAAAATTCGGCTGCAGCGTCCGAGGCAGAATCACCAGAGGAGGAAGAATATACGCCTTACGTACTTGACGGGGACATCACTCCCAACATGATAAGCAAATCACGCCTTAACGAGGGCAACAAGGTAAGACTTGCCAACGTTATCAAAAAGCTGCAGGCGGGCGAAGAGGTAACGGTAGGATTTATCGGCGGCTCTATCACTCAGGGCACCAGCGCGGGCGACCAGCTTTGCTATGCCAAGCTCACCGCAGACTGGCTCGCAAGCACCTATTCCACCGCTAAGGTAAACTACATCAACGCGGGTATCGGCGCGACCGGCTCTTATATCGGCGTACACAGAGTTACCGAGCAGCTGCTTACTCAAAATCCCGACCTTGTATTCGTGGAATTTTCCGTAAACGACACCTACGCTAATACCGAGCGTGACAAAGAGGCTTATGACAGCCTGCTCAGGACGATATGGCAGTACGAGACCTCTCCCGCGATAATAACGCTGGTCACTACCCAGGAGGACGGTACCAGCATGCAGCAGGTGCATTCCGAGGTAGCGCTTCATTACGATATCCCGATGATCTCCTATCATGACGCGATACTCGACGTTATCGACCACGGCGACATCAAGTGGAAAGATATCTCCGACGACAACATTCACCCCAACGTACCGGGACATAAGATAGTATCTCAGCTTTTGCAGAGCTATATTTCCGACGTAGCGGCTGATCTTGACAATATCAGCGGCGAAGAAAGCGATTTCTCCACTCCCGCGACGAACGCCGGCTTTGTAGGCGGCAAGCTGCTCGGCGCTGACGATATCGAGCCTACGGAGACCACCGGAAAGGTAGTGGTTCGTGCAGAGGCAGGATACGGCGGATTCAACGGCGTGACCATGTGCGTATTTGAAGAGGGCGGAACCTCCGTCACCTACAACGTAGAGGCAAAGAGCATAGGACTGCTTTACGGCATGAGCATTGCAAACGGCGGCCTTGCAGATATCTATATCGACGATGAATATATCACCACGATAAACTCCGACTTTACAGGCGGCTGGGGCAACTACGTAGAATGCGCTCACTTAAAGACCTTCGATCAGACCGGCAATCACATTGTTAAAATAGACGTAAGAGAAAATACCAACGGCGGTAAAAACTTCATTATATCCTCTCTTGCGGTATCCTAAAACAGCATAAAAACAATACGACCACTCTCAATTACGAGGGTGGTCGTTTTTTATCTATACAATGTGACGTTATTTATTTAGGCGGCGTCCTTAATGCTGTCCACCAGATCTTCCGACTCGGCGATTATGTCCTCCAGCTTATACTCGCCGTTTGCCGCCGATACCAGCGCGTCGGCTACATCCTGCGAAAACCACGTCAGATTGTAACGGTCGAGCAGACCGAACAACTCGCCGCTGCCGGAGCTTGCATGGTTATCCCATACCACGCAGGGCACGCCCAGCTCGTGCATCTTAGTGACGTAATATTTTGCCCAATGTACTCTGAATTCGTCGTTATCGCGGTCTACCGCACCCATTTCACCTACGATGACCGCCTGACCCTTATCTATAAAGAGGGTCTTTAAGTTCTCCGCAAGATGATCTATATCCTGCGAGGAACGCTCTGCGATGAAGAACTTGCTGCCGCTTGAAGCAAGCGCGAAATTATACGGGATATACGCGTGAACGGAAACGATTATCTTGTCGTCGCCCTCCGGCACCTTTATTGCCTTTAACGCGTCATCGTTGTTTGACGCGGCATAGCCCGGGATCATAAGATGACGCTTAGGGTTATTTCCGCCGAGCGAACGTATAGTAGCTACAAAATCCGCGTCCAGCTTGTTTACCACCTCGCGCGCTTCGGGAGTACCGCCGTTCCACTCGTCGGCGGTATTTCTAAGCCTCGGCTCGTTCATTCCCTCGAAAATAAGATGCTCGTCATAATTCTGGAAGCGGTTGCCTATCTGCGTCCATACCTTTTTAAGACGGTCGCTTGCCGCTTCGTAATTATCATCGTACGGATCGTGCCAGGTCTCGTGATGTATGTCGAGGATAACGAACATATCGTTGTCTATGCCGTAGTTTACCACTTCCTGCACGCGATCCATCCATTCCTCGCTTATGAGGTAATCCGGACCTTCTCCGGTGCTCCAGTCCCAGGTCACCGGAACTCTAAGCACGTTAAAGCCCTCGGCTTTCACCGTGTCTATCATTTCCTTAGTGGTGACGGGATTTCCCCAGGACGTTTCTATAGTTTCCGGCAGCGCGCCTCTTACATATTCTCCGCCGGCGTCCAGAGTATTGCCGAGGTTCCAGCCTATCTTCATTTCCGAGATAAGCTCCATCGAGCTTATGTCGCGTATCTCACCGGGTCTGTCAAGCTCCCCGCTGTTTTGATCCGCCGCGGATTCCGCAGAGTCTGCCGGAGCTTCGGACTGCGCGGTCTCATTACAGCCGGTAAAGCATACGCTCATTCCCGCCAGAACTGCTAAAGCGGTGACCTGTGCAGCAGCACTTCTTAATTTTTTGGTAGTTGTATGTTTCAAAACATATCCCCCTTTTCTTTATCTAATTACGGGCGATCCCGTTATTTTAGCTTAATTTATCGGTAGTGTGGAACTGTTTGAGATTGCCGATCTTTTCGTTGCGCTGCTCCAGCACCTGCTCTACCTCAGACCAGTCCAATCCCTGATTTGCCGCAAGCACCATCACATGATACAAAAGGTCGTTTATCTCGTTTTTAAGCTCGTCGTTATCGTTGTTCTTTGCGGCGATTATCGTTTCCGCCGCTTCCTCGCCAACCTTTTTGCATATCTTGTCAACGCCCTTGTCAAAAAGGTAGCAGGTGTAGGACTTTTCATCGGCGCTGCCGTTCTGATAAGCCGCCTTGCGCGCCTTTATGACCTCGAATATTTCCTGATATACCGTCATATATCCTCCCTGTTGTAAAGCTCCTTGAAAAAGCAGCTGTAAGAACCGGTATGGCAGGCGGCTCCCGTCTGCTTTACGTTGATAAGCAGCGTGTCGTCGTCGCAGTCGGCGTATACCGATATTACCTTCTGCAAATGTCCGCTGGTAGCGCCCTTGTTCCAAAGCTCCTTGCGGGAACGGCTCCAGTACCAGGTATACCCCGTTTCCAGCGTCTTTTTCAGGCTTTCTTTATTCATGTATGCCAGCATAAGCACCGTCTTTGTGTCAACGTCGTATGCTATCGCCGGAATAAGCTCTCCCTTGACGAAAAATCTGTCAAGGTCGTTCAAGTCAATCTTAATCATAACATCTCCGCTACAAATTGTCAAGTTTTATCTTACCGGTATGCCCTTGCCGCGGCAGTCGTCCTTTACCTGATTTACCGTAAGATCCTTAAAATGGAACAGCGACGCGGCAAGCGCGGCGGAGCAATCCGTCTTTATGAACGCGTCGGCGAAATCTCCGAGCTTTCCCGCGCCGCCGCTTGCTATCACCGGAATATTCACCGCCTGCACCACCGCTTTTAGCATGGGGATATCAAAGCCGCCGCGCACTCCGTCGGTGTCCATTGAATTAAGGCATATCTCGCCCGCGCCCAGCCGCTCGACCGTTTTCACCCATTCGATAAGGTCAAGGTGCATATCTATCCTGCCGCCGTTTATAAATACCGTCCAGCTGCCGTCGGGGGCTTTTTTCGTGTCTATCCCGACGCAGATACATTGACTGCCGAATATGTCCGCGCCGTCCTTGATAAGCTGCGGATTCTGCACCGCCTGAGAGTTTACGGATATCTTATCCGCGCCCGCGCGCAATGCGTTTCGCATATCGTCTACGGTTTTTATACCGCCGCCCACCGTAAGCGGAACGAACACCTTTTTCGCGGTCTCGCGCACCACGTCAAGGATAACGCCTCTGCCCTCGTGAGAGGCGGTTATATCGTAAAACACTATCTCGTCCGCGCCCTGTGCGTTGTACTCGCAGGCACACTCCACCGGGTCGCCGACCTCTTTTATCCCCTTGAAATTTACTCCCTTTACTACCTTGCCGTCACGCACGTCAAGGCAAGGTATTATTCTTTTTGCAAGCATTTATCCCTCCGCCGCCTTTATCGCCTCGGCAAGGTCTAACGTACCCTCGTACAGCGATTTTCCGCAGATCGCTCCGTACAGGCCGAACGCCTTGCAGTCGATTATGTCTTTAAGCGTATGTACCCCGCCGCTCGCTATGATATTGCAGGAGCAGCAGTCGTTTATCTCCTTAAGCTGGGTCAGATTCACGCCGGACAGCATTCCGTCGCGGGATATATCGGTAAATATTATGTACTTTACCCCCGCCTTATCCATCTCGCGGGCAAGGTCGGTAAACAGCACGTCTGAATGCTCCAGCCAGCCCTCCGTCGCGACATATCCGTCCTTAGCGTCTATCCCTACCGCTATATGCTCGCCGTATTCCCTGCACGCCGTTTTGACAAGCTCCGGATCCTTTACCGCAGCAGAACCGATTATCACACGGGATATTCCCGCCGACAGATACATTTCCACCGTGTCGAGGCTGCGTATTCCGCCGCCGAGCTCTACTTTCAGTCCGGAATTTTTCGCAACGTCGATAAAAATATCGCGGTTCGGCTGAGAAGCGTTCTTCGCCCCGTCAAGGTCTACCATGTGTATCCAACCGGCGCCCGCCGCCTTAAAGCCGAGCGCGGTTTCCATGTAATTTTCAGCCACGGTATGCGCGGTGGAATAATCCCCTCTGCGCAGCCGCACGCATTTACCGTCTTTTATGTCTATCGCGGGTAAAACTACCATCTTATCCGCTCCTTTCCTTTTTACAAAGAATTGAACCGCCTTAGTATATCCAGTCCTATCTCTCCGCTTTTTTCCGGGTGGAACTGACAGCCGAACACCAGCCCGTTCTGCACCAGAGCCGGCACTTTCATTCCGTAATCGCAGTACGCCGCGACATAACGGCTGTCGGTCACCGCCGCAAAGGAATGTACAAAATATACATACTCTCCCTTATCCTCGGTAAGCAGCGGACAGCTTCCGTTTTTCTCAAGCTCGTTCCAGCCGATATGCGGTATCGGGAGTCCCTCGGGCTTCATAAGCTCCACGCTGCCGGGAATAAGCCCCAGCCCGTCGGTCAGCCCGAACTCGCTGCTTTTATCGAACAGCATTTGCATGCCCAGACAAATACCCATCAGCGGCTTTTTGCCTGCCTGCTCCTTTATCACCGAGGTAAGATTTGCTTTATCCAACATTCTCATCGCGTCGGGAAATGCGCCGACCCCCGGCAGTATCAGCCTGTCCGCAACTTTTATCCGTTCGGGGTCGCTGGATATCTCGTTTTGTACTCCGATATGCTCCAGCGCGTTTTTCACGCTGAAAAGATTTCCCGCGCCGTAATCTATTATTACCGTCATAACGTACCCTTTGACGACATCACGGCTCCGTCGGCGTTCTTTGCCGCGGCTCGGCGAATAGCGTAAGCCGCCGCCTTGAACATCGACTCTATTTTGTGATGGTCGTTTTTCCCGTAAAGATTTTTAATATGCAGCGTTATCCCCGCGTTGAACGCAAACGCGCGGAAAAATTCCTCGGTAAGACAGTTGTCATATTCTCCGGTCTTATCGGTATCAAACTTCGCATCAAAGACCAAAAACGGCCTGCCGCTGATATCCGCCGCGCAAAACGACAACGCCTCGTCCATAGGTATGAACGCCTCGGCAAATCGCACTATGCCGCCCTTGCCGCCAAGCTCCTCGGCAAGCGCCTTTCCCAGCACGATACCGGTATCCTCCACCGTGTGGTGTCCGTCAACATCGATATCCCCTTTGCAGCTTAGCTTTAAGTCAAAGCCGCCGTGTACCGTGAGCGAAGTCAGCATATGGTCAAAAAATCCTATGCCGGTGCTTATCTCGTGCTTTCCGCTGCCGTACAGGGAAAATTCCGCCTTGATATCGGTCTCAAGTGTTTTTCTTTCAATAACGCTCATTTTCTGTCCTTTCTGTTAAAGTATCTCGCTAAGCGCCGCAAACAGCGCGTCCATTTGCTCTTTAGTGCCTATCGTTATCCTGAGATGATCGGATATCAACGGCTTATCCCACCAGCGGACAAATATTTTTCGCTGCTTTAGCTTTTCAAACAGCTCGCCCGCCGAACGACCTTTCGGGGAGGCAAACAGGAAATTAGCCGCCGAATCGGTCACGGTAAAGCCGAGCTCTTTCAGCCTTGCAGCGGAATACTCCCTTATGCTTATTATCTCGCTGCGGGTCTTTTCAAAATACTCCTTGTCCTTAAGCGCCGCCAGTCCGCAGATCTGCGACACGGTATTCATAGTATAGGAATTTACCGAAAATCTCACATCGCTTAGGCATTTTATCAGCCTTTCGCTGCCGAACGCCATTCCTATGCGCATACCCGCCATAGAGCGGGATTTTGAAAAGGTCTGCACCACCAGCAGGTTTTCGTATTTATCCGTAAGCCCTACCGCGCTCTTCCCGCCGAAGTCTATGTATGCCTCGTCGATTATCACCACGCTGTCGGGATTTGCCGCGATTATGCTTTCCACCGCGTCAAGTCCCAAATATATTCCGGTCGGCGCGTTGGGATTAGCTATCACTATACCGCCGTTTTCCCTCATATAATCCTTTGGGTCTATCTTAAAGTCCCCGTCAAGCGGCAAAGTCCGGTACTTTATACCGTAAACGCTTGCCCAAACGTCGTAAAAGGAATAGGTTATATCCGGGAAAAGTATCGGCTTATCGCTGCAAAAAAAGGTCAAAAACGCCATTGACAGCACGTCGTCCGAGCCTACACCTATAAACACCTGCTCCGGCTTTACGCCTTTCTGATTTGCAAGCTCCAAGGCAAGCTCTTTAGATACCGTATCGGGATACAGCCGCAGCCTGTCCGCGTCAAACTCGCTCAGCGCCTTTTTCACCATAGGAGAGGGCGGGAACGGGTTTTCATTCGTATTCAGCTTTATCACGCCGGACTCTTTCGGCTGCTCCCCGGGAGTGTATGGCGTTACTCTGCGCACCGAATTTTCCCAATTACCGCTCATTGTTTTTATCTCCGTCAAAGCGCACTCCTATCGCGTTTGCGTGAGCGGTCAGGCTCTCGCGGTCAGCCATCAGCATTATATCGTCCTTTGCGGAATACAGCGCGTCTTTCGTATAGTAAATGTAGCTGTATTTCTTTATAAAGCTGTCCACCGACAAAGGCGAGAAAAATCTCGCGGTGCCGCTGGTCGGCAATACGTGATTAGGTCCGGCATAATAATCCCCGAGCGGTTCGGGAGAATATGCGCCTAAGAAAAGCGAGCCGCAGTTTGTCAGCCTGCCTATATATTCCAGCGGAGCTTTCGCCAATACCTCGAGATGCTCCGGCGAGATCTCGTTTGCGATGTGGCAGGCGCTTTCCATATCGCGGCAGATTATTATAGCGCCGTTTTTGTCAAGAGCCTCGTCTATTATCTCCTTGCGGGAAAGCGTTTTGCTCTGCCGCTCTATCTCCTTTACCACGTTTTCGGCGAGCTGCTCGCTGGTAGTCACCAATACGCACCCCGCAAGCCGGTCATGCTCCGCCTGCGACATAAGATCCGCCGCCGCGTAGACCGGATCGGCGGTCTCGTCCGCAAGCACCAGCACCTCGCTCGGTCCTGCTATCATGTCTATATCCACCGTGCCGTAAAGCTGCTTTTTCGCGGTGGCAACGTATATATTTCCGGGGCCTACTATCTTCGATACCTTAGGTATGCTCTCGGTGCCGTAAGCTAATGCCGCTATCGCCTGAGCGCCTCCGCAAAGGAATATTTTATCCACTCCGCACATGCTTGCCGCCGCTAATATGTCCTTGTTGGCGGTACCGTCCTTCTGCGGCGGAGTCACCATGATTATCTCCCCTACTCCCGCTATCTTTGCGGGAATGGCGTTCATC
>CANRII010000087.1 GCA_947630685.1 uncultured Ruminiclostridium sp.
TCGGGGATATTGTCGCTGTACTGAATTATGTCCGCATAGGGCGGGTGGGTGCAGATTAAATCTATAGATTCGTCGCTTTGAAAGTACAAATCTCGCGCGTCGCCCTTATAAAGATATACCTTTCCCTGCGCGGGAGGATAGTCAAAATCTGTTTTTTCGCGGCATCTTTCAAGCGCGCCGTCGTTGCAGTCAACGCCGATAATGTCGCGGTTTAAAAGTTTCGCTTCGACGAGGGTGGTACCCCCCCGCCTGCGAACTGGTCGAGGACGGTGTCGCCCTCTTTTGAGTAGCGCAGGATAATGTTCCGCGGTATGTACGGCGACCAGTTCCCGCGCCATTTGGCGTCGTGAAGCTGTTCAAAATTCTCTCCATACCGTGCTTAAATCGTCCTGCAAAACGGCAAGCTGTCTATGCTGAACTTCGGGATTTTCAATAACTATCTCCCCGCTTTTATATCCGGCAACCGCCTTTTTTTAAGCCTCGTTTTCGTCTGCCGCTTCAATCTCAAATTCCTGTACTATTGTCTCCTCAATCGCAACTTTGAACCTTTCCATATTCACATAACCTTTCTGTATGTACCGTTCCCGACAAACTCTATAAGTCCCCTGTCTCGCAGTACCTGAAGCTGCTGTCTGATTTTCGGTCTGATATTGTGATTGTCGGGATATTTACGCGAAAGCGCCTCTTCAAAAGCATACATTTGTTCAAGAGTAAAAACATTTTCGGATATAGCATTGACGCACCGAAGAATATCAAAAATCCAGCCTCTTGAAGCTATATTCTTTACCTCAAGATTACCGCTCAAAACCGTCTTGTTCACTACTTCATCTTTATCCGAAATAATTCCGTCCGAGATAATTCTTATTCTGCCTTGAATAGGAATTTTATCAAGCAGAATATTGCACCCTGTCCAACCTGCGCGACGGGCTGTATCGGAAAGAGGGGGTCTTTTCTCTATTATATCGGGGTGAAAGAAATATTTTGGAACAACTATTAAATTATTTACAGACATACTGCTGAGCGAATATCCCATAAACAAAAAATCGGGGTTGCTATCCGAATTTATTCTCGAAATCATGGTATCATAAGCACCGTCGGGGACCTTTTTGCCGATTACCCCGTTTTTGCTTTTTAATTCAAATTGGTTTCCGCACACCGAGCAGTAGAAATCCGCAACAGGACGGTTGTTTTCAAAATGTTCAAGTCTTGCATTCCCGCATCTCGGACAAAACATATTGTTATAAACCCAATTTTCGGTCAGAACCCTTGCGGACTGCGAGCCCGAATGATAGCCGTCTGCAACACTAGTGTCAAGCTTCAAATCCATAAGTTTTTATTCCGTCCTCTCTGGAGTAAACCAAAACCTGCGCGCCCTTGTCCGCAATCATATCCACAAACTTTGCAAGCTCAATTTGCTGCTTATCGCCGAACTCGCAGCTTGTGTAGGACGTGAAGTTTGACGTTGCGTTTAACGGTCTGTACGGCGGGTCGATATAGACAAACGTCCTATCGTCAATAAATTCGCCGCAGTCCTTATAATCGCCGCATTTGATCTCCACATTATTAAGCAGCTTACTGATTTTTATTAGATTGTTTTCGTCGCATATCAGCGGATTTTTATATGCTCCCATCGGGACGTTAAACATGCCCTTGCCGTTCACCCTGTATAATCTGTTAAAGCATGTCCTGTTCAGAAAAATAAACAAAGCGGCTTTTTCGGCGGTGTTCTGCGACTGCAAAATCAAATCGTTGAACCTGTCGCGCTTGGAATAATAGTATTCCTTGCGCGCTTCGTCGTCCTTCGGGATATACTCCTCCTGCATTATTTTCAGCATGCCGATAACCTCATCGGTATTCGTCTGCACCTGCCTGTATGTATTGAAAAGCTCGGCGTTTATGTCGTTTATAAGCACCTCGCCGGGGTGATAATTTGACAGAACATCAAGCAAAACCGCCCCGCCGCCCACAAAAGGCTCACAGTAGCGCTCAATTTTTTCAGGATATTTTTTCCTGATTTCATCAAGAAGCTGGGTTTTTCCGCCCGCCCACTTGACAAACGGACTTGCGATTTTCGCAGCCTTTTCTGGGCGGTTCGAGCGCTCGTCGTCAGGCTTTTCAGCGTTCGCGGGAATGACCCACATATTCCCGAGCATGGCAGCGCCCGAAATACGGTTTTCCGCGCACAAAACCGCTACTCTGCGTTGGGAAATCCCCCATTTTTTAGCCGCGTCGCGTGCTGAAATCAAATCCATGACAAGACCTCCAAATAAATCTTGTAATTATTATATTCCAAATCGCGAATAAATGCAATACCAAAATCGAAATTTTATAAAATTATTTCAACATTTCTCCCCTGCAACAAAATCGCCGCGCTCCTTTCCTCGCCTATCGCCAACTTAATTTTTTTAGCTTTTTGCTTTTCTTGCTCACCCTCTCCATCTCCTTTTGAAGTAACTTTTCATAATCGGAAAAATCCTGTCTCCATAGCCGTCAATAAATTTGTAGAGCATTAAGATTTATTCACGCGTTCCGTACGCCAAAAAATCAATTTCTATATTGCCATTTTTCAGTTAATGTGCTATACTAATCAAAAAGGAGATGTTTTTATGCCGATCCCAAAATATTTTGAATTTTTTGCGCCAATTATGAAGTGTCTTGAAGACGGAAAAACTCATACCGCAAATGAAACGGTCGAATATTGCGCTAAATACTATAAATTGTCAGCCGAGGAGCAGAAAGAAAAGCTCGAATCAGGGCAGACGAAATTGTCAAACAGGATCGGTTGGGCACGTACGTATTTGTCAAAAGCAAGGCTTATAGATAAAATAAGCCGTGGTGTTTACGCTCTCACCGCAGAAGGTAAAAAAGCAATTGCGGGCGGTTGTGACAAAATCACATTGGAATATATGGCTAAAATTCCTGCATTTAATGATTTTACTAAAAAGACTTTCAGCAAAAAAGATAAACAGCTCAATGAAAGTCAAGACGTTTCGGCATCTAATGACCAAAGTCCCGAGGAAATGCTTGAAGACGCTGCAGCTCAATTGAACGCAAATCTTTCGGACGAGCTGCTGTCGGAAATAATGAAAATGTCGCCATATGATTTTGAAGGAATAGTAGTTAAGCTTCTTATCAAAATGGGATACGGAAAACCTGAGGAAAACAAAGATGCTGTAACTCAAAAATCCGGGGATGAAGGCATTGACGGCATTGTCAGCGCTGATAAATTCGGATTTGATTCGATTTATATTCAGGCAAAGCAATGGAAACTTGACGGTGCAGTCGGAAGACCGGAAATTCAAAAATTTTTGGGTGCTCTCGCCGGACAGGGCGCATCAAAAGGTATTTTCATCACCACAGCGCAGTTCACGAAGGAAGCGATTACGTTTGCCGCAAAACAGCTCCACAGCAAAATCGTTCTCGTTGACGGCAAACAACTTGCAAAGCTAATGATTGAATACGACCTTGGGGTCTCAACTGTCGTGACGTACAAAGTCAAGCGTATCGATTCTGATTTCTTTAGTGAAGATATATAAGAAATCATATTTTTCAGCGCTCGGCAAATATATGACTCGCACAACATTAAATAGTAACGAGAAGCCTAGTGCCTGCGCTTGCCAAAGAGCTTGACGTTTCTCCCCGCACAATTAATGTTGTGGATATTTATGCCTAAGTCGGACTAATGCACACCCTATTTACCCTTGAGGACAACTACGGACGCGATGCGTCCCGTGAGGACAAAATTTGCCGCCTTTGAGTGAATTTGCACACATGCAATTCGTCGGTGATGGACGATTTGAACGAGTGGCTGATACAAAAAGAAAAGCTCAAAGCGGGTGAGATCAGCAAAGAGGAGTGCGATCGCTGGCGGTATAATTATCCGAAATTTGATACCTCGGGGCATTGGCATACGGCCACGCCATCGCAGGAAGCGAGCGATATATTGACAAAATCATTGAAGGAGGAAACGGTATGAAACATCTATTCAAAGCCACCAAAATGGGATGGGCAAAAGAAAAAGAGGGTATCTGGTTTGATTCAGACGATTTCACAGCGGATGAAGCCAAGAAAGAATTTAAAGAATATCAAGGGACTACCAACAGAGGATATCCTTATACTGGATATGAGTATAATGGTCAGAAGTATCATGATGTTACTTATTTAGGCGAGTTTGAAGATGATGAATTGCCTCATAACAATACCGAATTGCTTGACATTCTTTTGAAAAGTACCAAGGATAAAAAATAATCACACCTCCCTAATTACTCTATGATTTTTTCATAAAGATTATCAAAATCCCTTAGTCGGTTAAGCCGATTAAGGGATTTTGATACAGTTATAAGCCGTGCGGTTTTACTCCGCACCCGAAAGCCACCCGATTGCTGCGATAATTGCCTGTGGGAGTGGTGTTATCATTTTGTTATCAAAAGGGGTGGGCGAAGTCTGCAAATGCCCTATAATAAAGGGTTTGAGGGGGCGGGAAATTTATTCCCACTCGATCGTCGCCGGCGGTTTGCTTGTCACGTCGTAGCATACGCGGTTGATGTGGCCGACCTCGTTGACGATGCGCACGCTGGCTTTTTCCAGCACCTCGTAGGGGATTCGCGCGAAGTCCGCGGTCATGAAATCGCTGGTGGTGACCGCACGTAGTGCGAGCGTGTAATCGTAGGTCCTGCCGTCGCCCATAACGCCGACGGAACGCATATCGGTAAGCACTGCGAAGTACTGATTTATATCGCGGTCAAGTCCGGCGGCGGCGATCTCCTCGCGGAAAATAAGGTCTGCGTCCTGCAATATAGCCAGCTTTTCGCGGGTTATCTCGCCTATTATCCTTATCGCAAGTCCGGGACCGGGGAACGGCTGCCGCCATACCAGATAGTCAGCAAGTCCCAGCTCTATGCCGAGCTTGCGCACCTCGTCCTTGAACAGCAGGCGCAGCGGCTCTATTATTTCCTTGAAATCCACATAGTCCGGCAGACCGCCGACGTTGTGATGTGATTTTATCACGGCGGCGTCGCCCGCGCCGCTCTCAATAACGTCGGGGTAGATAGTTCCCTGCACCAGAAAATCCACCTTGCCTATCTTCTTGGCCTCTTCCTCAAAAACGCGGATAAACTCTTCACCTATCAGCTTACGCTTGCGTTCCGGCTCGCTTATCCCCTCCAGCTTTGCAAGAAAACGCTCTCCGGCGTTGACGCGGATAAAATTAACGTCCCAGTCGGCGAACGCCTTTTCCACCTCGTCGCCCTCGTTTTTCCTCATAAAGCCGTGGTCTACAAACACACAGGTAAGCTGTCTGCCTATCGCCTTGGAAAGCAGCGCGCAGGCTACCGAGCTGTCTACGCCGCCGGACAAAGCGAGCAGCACCTTGCCGTTTCCTACCTTGGCGCGTATCTCGTCAATAGCGGTCTGCGCATAGCCGGACATCGTCCAGTCACCCTTGCAGCCGCAAACGTCGTACAAAAATTTCCCCAGCATATCAAAGCCCTGCTCGGTGTGATTTACCTCCGGGTGAAACTGGGTCGCGTAAAATTTTCTCTCGGGATCTTCTATAGCGGCATAGGGGCATTTTGCGCTGTGAGCCGCCGCGCGGAAGCCCTCCGGCAGCTTTTCTATATGGTCGTTGTGGCTCATCCAAACCACCGAGCGCGATCTTAACCCGTTGAACAATGCGCAAGAGCCGTCAAAGTCACATTCCGTCCTGCCAAATTCCGCCTGCGAATTTTCGTCCGCCTCGGTGACCGTTCCGCCCAAAGTATATACCATTATATGAGCGCCGTAGCAAATGCCGAGCACCGGCACGCCGAGCTCGAATATCTCCTTTGAAATATGCGGCGAGCTTTCAAGGTATACGCTCGCAGGGCCTCCGGTAAATATAAGCCCTACAGGGTGTTCCGCCTTTATCTTTTCTATCGGGGTCTTATAAGAGAGCACCTCGCAGTAGATATTATGTTCTCTTACTCTGCGGGCGATAAGCTGATTATACTGACCGCCGAAGTCTATCACAAGTACCTTTTCGTGTTCGCTCATAATTTTTCTCCTTTTTTCGCTGTCCTTTGTTTAACAAGTATAACATATTTCCCGACGATTTGCAACCTGAATTTTGTGCTTTTTCATGTCCGCTTTTCCGTATTTACAAAGGTTTTATGAGAATAGCAGATTTTCTTTGTCCGTGGGAAATAAAATGATTGAAATCTGGCGGGAATTGTGTTATACTCTTAGCAGAAGAAAGGCGAGGGGCACTATGACTGTAAAAATGAGAAAGATGACCGAGGGCAGCGAATTAAGGCATATACTTGCGTTTTCCGTGCCGCTGCTTATCGGCAACCTGTTCCAACAGGTCTACAATATAACCGATACGGTAGTGGTGGGACAGTATCTGGGGTTTGAAAAAATGGCGTCGGTCGGAGCGACCGGGTCTATCACCTTCATGTTCTACACCGTCTGCAACGGACTGTCGATAGGCGCGGGCGTGCTTATCTCACAATGCTTCGGTGCTGACAAGACGGACGACGCGAAAAAGTACATAGCAAATTCCGCTTACTGTATCGGTGCGATAGGACTGCTGATAAGCATTATCTCGGTGTTTTTGGCACAGCCGCTGCTGCAGCTTATGGGCACTCCGGAAAACGTCATCGCGGACGCGGCGGATTATATGAGGATAGCGGTAGGCGGCACTATCGCGGTGGCGGCGTACAACTGGATAAATTCCGTAATGCGAAGTCTGGGCGACGCAAAAACGCCGCTGCTGTTTTTGATAATAGCAAGCCTGCTCAATGTGGTGCTGGATCTGCTGTTTGTATTGGTGTTTAATTTCGGCGTGACCGGAGCGGCATGGGCTACCGTGGTGGCGCAGGGTACTTCCGCCGCGCTCAGTATAGGCTTTGCTTTTTGGAAAAACCCGTATTTCATGTTCAGAAAGGAACACGCCGTTCCTAACCTTAAAATGCTGGGCAAGTGTATCCGTACCGGCGTTCCTATCGCGCTGCAATACGGCATGATCTCGATATCCATGATATTCCTGCAAACGATAGCAAACGGCTTCGGCGACGTGGTAATGGCGTCGTACACCGCTACCATGAGGGTGGAGCAGCTTATACAGCAGCCTTTCCTCTCGCTGAACTCCGCGCTGTCCGCCTTTACTGGACAAAACGCCGGAGCGGGGCAATCGGAAAGGATATCAAAAGGCTACCGCCAGACAATAAAGGTCTGTCTTATCTTCGCCGCTTGTATAATGGTGATATTCCTGCTGCTCAACCGCAATATAATCAACTGCTTTGTAAGCGAGCAGGATGTAATATCGACAGGCGGCAACGCGCTTATGCTGTCCTGCCTGTTCTACCCGTTTTTAGGCATATTGCAGGTGACAAGAGGTCTATTAAACGGCGCGGGAGATATCGGCTATGCGTTTATAAACGGACTTGCCGAGGTAATAGGGCGCGTAGGCTTCGGGCTTATCCTTACCGCCATACCTGTAATAGGAAGCTGGGCGGTATGGGGCACCTCCTGCCTTACCTGGCTGCTTACCGCCGTGATGGGCTTTATACGGTATAAAAGCGGTAAATGGCGGGAAAAATGCTGTATCGATAAATAATAGGAGGATAAAAATGAACAACAAGGCTTTAGCGGCGCTTACCTTTGACGACGGACCGAACACCTCCACCACCGCGCAGGTGCTTGAGGTGCTTAAAAAATACAACGTGCCCGGCACGTTTTTCCTAGTCGGAAACAACATCGACGAGCAAAGCGCGCGTACCGCTTTATCAGCCGCAGAACAGGGCTGCGAGCTGGAAAATCACTCTCTTACCCACAGCGCGATGAGCGATATGGAGGAAAGCGCGATAAGAGAAGAACTGCGCGTCACCGATGAAAAGATAAAAGCTGTCTGCGGCAGAACTCCGCAGTTTTTCCGCCCTCCGTATATTGCGGTGTCCGATAAAATGCACCGCTGCATAGATAAGACCTTTATCTGCGGGCTGGGCTGCGACGACTGGGACGAAAGCGTTACGGTACAGCAGCGTATCGACCGCACGTTAGAGCAGATATGCGACGGGGTAATTATCCTGCTGCACGACGCAAAGGGCAACGACGGGACGGTAAAGGCGCTGGACGGCATTATTCCTAAAATGCTGGAACAAGGGTACGAATTTGTAACGGTGAGCGAGCTTTTCCGCCGAAAGGGCAAAACTCCGGTAAAGGGCGAAATGTATTCCGTGGTGGAATAAAAGGCGGTGATAAGATGAGCAGCAGATACGACGAGCAGATGGACGAGCTTGACAGCCGCCGTATAAGTCTTGAGGTAAAGCAAAGCGAGATAGCCGCCGCTTTATCGCTGGACAAGTCCACCGTGCGCTCTTATATGACGGCAAAAAGAGCACCCGACGCCGCATAGTGCGCTATCTTAATTCACGCGAATTTTATAAAGGCTACACCTTTCGCAGCAAGACGGATTTCGCGCTGCTGCTGAACGATATATTAGAGCAGTTTTCCGGCGTGGGAATGACCGCCTCCCCTAAAAAGGCGAAGATCACAGAAAAAAAGGACGGGGATATACCCTGTCCATATAATACAGAAACAGACGGTAATATACCCCGCCCATATAATATAGGAATAGACGGCTAGGCATGCGGGAGTCGAACCCAAGTCGGTTTTTACGGGCATCTTTCCGCCAATACTGCGTCAACCTCGCTCGACAT
>CANRII010000088.1 GCA_947630685.1 uncultured Ruminiclostridium sp.
CCCTCGGTCAGCATGGTGTTGTAGCCGTCGGTCAGCTTTTCGGCGAACTCGTCCACGCGGGCGGTCTTTGCCGCGGCTATTACCTCCTCGTCGGTGGCGTCCAGCCTGCCGTAGCGGATATTCTGCGCTATCGTATCATTGAAGATAACGGTGTCCTGCAAAACTATGCCGATAGATTCACGCAGCTTTTTCTTCGGGATATCGTATATGCTTTCTCCGTCAAGCGTTATGCTGCCGGAATCTATATCGTAAAATCTCGTCAGCAGATTTACCACCGTAGTTTTTCCCGAACCGGTCGCGCCGACGATAGCCAATTTCTGCCCGCTTCTTATCCACAGATCGAAATCATGCAGCACCTGTTCTCCGGGAACGTAGGAAAAGCTCAGATCCTTAAAGGTTATATCGCCCTTTACGTTTTCTACCTTAAAGCTCTCGTCCTTGCCCTCGTCCACTTCGGGGGGATTGTCCATTATCTCAAACACACGCTCAGCGCCGGCTATCGCGGTCTGTATCATCGCATACTGCTGCGCTATCTCGTTTATAGGACGGGTGAAATTCCTTGTGTACTGCAAGAACGCCTGTATCGTACCGACGGTTATCGCGCCGCTCAGCGCCAAAGGATTGAAGCCGGTTATCAGGAAATACGCGCCGAAGCCCGCAACCAGCAGAAAGCCTATATTGCCGATAACGTTCATGCACGGTCCCATAACGCCGCCGCTTATCTGCGCCTTTATCGACGCGTCGGTCAGCTTGTCGCTGATAACGTTGAACTCGTCGCAGGAACGCTGCTCACGGGAAAACGACGCGATGGTGCGGCAGCCGGTGACGGTCTCTTCGATATGACCGTTAAGCTGTCCCAGAAGCGACTGCTGGAGAGGGAAGTATTTGCGCATGAATTTTGTCAGCCCTTTGGTCACCGCCAGCGTCATTACGATACTTGTCATGCTGACTAAGGTAAGCATAGGGGAGTAGAACAGCATGAACAGGAAGCACCCTATCAGCGTAAGCACGCCGGAAAACAGCGACGCTATCGACTGGGAAATGGTGTTCGATACGTTTTCTATATCGTTTGTCATACGGCTCATGATATCGCCGTGCTGATGTGTGTCGGTGTACTTTATCGGAAGATATGATATCTTTGCGAAAAGGTCGTTTCTCATGACCTTTACGGTCGTCTGCGACAGCATAGCGGCAAACAACCCCTGAAAATACGTAAGCAGCGAGCTTACGGCATATACTCCGCCGAGCAGCAGCAGATAATTTACCATGCCCTTGATGTCTATATTGAGCCGGTTTTCGGAGATCGTTATGCAGTCTATCGCAAGTCCCTGCAAAAACGGCGCGGCAAGATTGGTAAACGTGATTATCAGCATTATCCCGAGCAATGCGAACAGCATGTACTTGTTTTTGCCTATGTACTGGATTATACGCTTTACCGTAGCGCCGGCGTTTTTCGGCTTTTCGGTAGGCATAGCCATTCTCTGATGAGGCGGCGGACCTCCGCGTCCCATCATACGGGGCATTTGCATTTGTACGGGAGCTTTTTGTTCAGCCAACCGAAGCGCCCCCTTCCTCTTTCATCTGGGAATAGTAAATATCCCGGTATACCTTGCTCGTCTGCATAAGCTCGGCATGAGTGCCGAACGCGCAGATAGTGCTTTTATCTATGACGGCTATCTTGTCCGCTCTCATGACGCTTGCGATACGCTGCGCTATCATGATAACGGTGACGTCCGTCAGCCTTTCACGCAAAGCGGCGTGCAGCTTTGCCTCGGTGCTGAGATCCAGCGCTGAGGTGCTGTCGTCGAAGATAAGTATTTTCGGCTTTTTGAGTATCGCACGGGCGATAGACATTCTCTGCTTCTGACCGCCGGACAGCGACGCGCCTTTTTCGCTTATCATCGTATCGTATCCGTCGGTAAAGCCCTGTATAAATTCCTCCGCCTGCGCCGTCTGTGCCGCGAGCTTTACCTCGTCGTCGGAAGCGTTGTCGTCGCCCCAGCGGATATTTTCCGCCACCGTGCCGGAAAACAGCTCGCTTTTCTGCAATACCACGCCGATATTCGAGCGCAGATCGTCCAGCTTGTAATCCTTAACGTTCACCCCGTCGATAAGCACCTCTCCGTCGGTGCAGTCGTAAAAGCGGGGGATAAGATTCACAAGCGAGGTCTTTCCGCAGCCGGTAGAGCCTAATATCGCCAGCATCTGCCCGGGCTGCGCGGTAAGATTTATATTTTTAAGCACCGGCTTTCCGGAGGTGTTAGGATAGGCGAAGCTTACGTTTTTGAATTCCACCTTGCCCTCGGTTATCTTTGCGCCGGAATTTCCGTCGAATATCACCGGCTCGGTGTCTAATACTTCCTTTACACGCTTTGCCGAAGCCATCGCGCGGGATACCTGCTGGAACATCATGCCGACCATCATGACCGACATCAATATCTGAGTTATGTAGGTGACCGCCGCCATTACGCTGCCGACCTCCATAGCTTTCGCTTCCACCTGCAAACCGCCGATAAGGATGATCGCCATTACCGACGCGTTCATTACTACCATGAGTATCGGGTTTAATATCGCAAGCAGCTTCTGCACCTTCATATTGGTTTCCATAAGCTCGGAATTTGCGTTGCCGAAGCGGTCTATCTCGTATTCCTCACGGGTAAATGCCTTTACTACACGCGCGCCGGTGACGTTCTCCTGTACTATGCTGTTCACCTTGTCCAGCTTGTTCTGAACTACTCCGAACAGCGGCGCGGCGCGCTTCATGATAAGCGCCACGACGGTAAGCTGTACCGGCAGAGAAATAATAAGCACCAGTCCGAAGTTGACGTTCAGCGTCAGCAGGCAGGCTATTCCTCCTAAAAACTGCATGCCGGTGCGCACGAACATTCTAAGCGACATCGCCACAAACTGCTGTATCGCGGTGATATCGTTTGTAAGCCTTGTTACCAGCGAGCCGGTCGTGAATTTATCCGTCTGCTGGAACGACAGGTGCATCACCTTGTCAAAGGTGTCCTTTCTCATGTCGTTGCCGAACTTTTGCGCTACGGTCGTGCCGAACGCCGCCGACGCGATACCGCCCGCGCAGCCCAGCAGCGAAAAGCCCAACATCAAAATTCCGGTCCTCAGCACGTATTGCAAATTTTCATCCAACGCGCCGCTGCCCAAAATACCGTTGTCTACAATATTACTCATAAGCTGCGGCTGGATAAGGTCCATGGATACCTCCAGTATCATCGACAAGGGACACAGCAGCGCGAACAGCCAGTAGGGCTTCAGATACTTAAATATCTTACTCATATGAAAATTCCGTCCCCACTTCCTTTTCAAGATTGCTTAGCAGCTTTTCTAACAGGCGGTCGAGCTGCTTTATCTCCTTTGCGGTAATGCCGTCAAGGCATATCTCCTCGATAAGCAGCACGCTGTCCTGCATTTTAGCGTTCATTTCCCGACCCTTGTCGGTAAGCCAGATATGTACAGACCTGCCGTCCTCTGCGTCGCGTTCTTTCGTTATAAACCCGTCGCTGAGCATATTTTTTATCGTTATGCTGATGGTGGGCGCGCTGAGTCTGGTTATCTGCGCTAATTCCTGCTGCAGCATGCCGTCCTTGTGAGAAAGCGCGAAAAGCAGCGGGGTATACGCCGAGCGGCAGTTGTTTTTCTGAGTCTGTACGCGCATAAGAGCGTCAAACATTTTCGAGGCGGCCATCAGCTTTCCGAGCCTTACCGTATCTTCCGGCGCTGTTTTTTCCGACATTACAGATCCTCCTTTTTCGTTCAATACAATAGTTTGCATACAAAACAACACTCAATATTTATAAAGTTCATATATGAAAATTATACCCCTAAAAAAGTCGGATTGTCAATAGCTAGTAAAAAAATTATCGCCGATTTCACAGGATTTTCATTTTTGGACTTGAAATACTCATAAAGAAATTATATAATATATTGTGGAGATTTGTGTATTTTAAGAATAGAGAAAGGACATATTACAATGAAAATAGCTGTAGTAGGACTGGGACTTATCGGCGGCTCTATCTGCAAGGCGCTGAAAAAAAACACGTTCCATCATATAATGGGCTCGGACATAGACGAAAGCGTCTGCGAAAAGGCGCTCGCCTGCGGGGCGGTAGATGAGATAATCACGCCGGATATGCTGAATGAAGCGGATATGACGGTGATATGCCTTTATCCCGAATCCATAGTGGAATTTGTGAAAAACAACGCGGATAAATTCAAAGAGGGTTCGATAGTCACCGACTCATGCGGTATAAAGGAGTATGTGGTAGAGGGCTGCACCGAAGTTTTGGCAAAGCGCGGCGTTATCTTTGTCGGCAGTCACCCGATGGCGGGCAGGGAATTTTCCGGCTTCGATTATTCCACCGACGACCTGTTTGTCGGGGCAAGCTATATAGTTACCCCCACCGAGGGAACGCCGAAAATGGCGATAGACCTGCTGGCGACGCTCGCCTGCTGCATGGGCTTTGAAAAGGTAGTGACCGCGACTCCTCAGCAGCACGATACGAATATCGCTTTCACCTCGCAGCTTGCGCATGTTGTGTCAAACGCTTATGTAAAAAGTCCGTCGCTGTTCAACGCGGACGGCTTTTCGGCGGGCAGCTTTCTGGACCTCACCCGCGTGGCAAAGCTCAACGAGCACATGTGGACCAGCCTGTTTTTATGCAATAAAAAAGCGCTGCTGTTCGAGCTGGATAATATAATAGCTCATCTTGAGCAGTACAAAAGCGCTATCGAAAACAACGACCCAGACACGCTCAGAGATATACTCCGCGACGGCAGGGAGCGCAAGGAGAAAAGCATAGAGCTTTACGCGAAAAACGGCAGCAAAAACAATTGACGGAAAGGGGATATGTCGGTCGATGGCTTTACCTAAGGGCAGGAGCTTTCATATAGCTTTGTGCGGCATTCTATGTGCGATATGCGTGATAATGATGTTTTTTACCGGCGTTATCCCGATAGGCGCGTATATTCTTCCCGCTGTGGCGGGGATCGTGATATGGATAATCTATCAGGAGATAAATCTGAAATGGGCGCTGCTGAGCTATTCCGCGGTGGCATTGCTCGCGCTGCTGCTCACTCCGGATATCGAATCCAAACTGCTGTTCGCGGCGTTTTTCGGATACTATCCGGCGGTGCGCGACAAGCTGGCGGCGATAAAGCCCAAAGCGCTCTCGCTGGTGCTGCGCTTTGCGTCGTTCAATATACCGGTGGTGATAATTTATTTCCTACTGCTGAACGTTATGGGGATGTCCGACCTGTTGGAGGACTTCGCCGGCTTCGGAGAGTGGGCGGTCATCATCTTCTGGGTGCTGGGCAATTTCATTTTCGTATGCTATGATATCTGTCTTGATCAGCTTTCGTATTTCTATGATAAATGGCTCAGAAAAAAGCTGCACCGTGTGATAAAATAGGCATACGGTGGTAAAACCGAGACGATTTTTCCCCGATATTTTCTTACAAAAAGCTTCCGACCGAACAGCCGGAAGTTTTTACTTGTATATGGACTTTAGAGATCTGATTTTTATGAGATGCTAAGATCCTCGCATTGGTTGAAAATCAAACAACTAATTGATGGTTGACATTTCTCGGTATAACAGGTATGATGAATACAGAACCGGTTCTAAATAATTTTTTAGGAGAAATAACTATGAATATTTCACTTGGAGCAAAAATAAAAGAACTTAGGACAGAGCTTAAACGCACGCAGACCGAGCTTGCCGAAGCGCTTTCGATATCTCCGCAGGCGGTCAGCCGTTGGGAGGTCGGCGTAAGCTATCCCGACCTTGATCTTTTGCCGTCCATCGCAAATTATTTCGGCGTGACGATAGATTCGCTTTTCGGTTATGATGGCGAAAGAAGCGAAAAAATCAACGCTCTGTGCGAAAGACTCAGGAAAATGAACCGTGAAAATAACGGCGAGGACGTTTCAATGGACGAGTGCATACGTCTTGCACGAGAAGGACTGATAGAATTTCCTGGCAATAAAAGGATAATGCTGTGCCTTGCCGATATCCTTTACAATGCGGGATATGTACGGCACGGAGAGTTTCATTTGACAGATGAAAACGGATACGAAGTATTCGACGTTGAGCGTCATAAAAAGTATTCCGAGTGGCAGGAAGCGATATCACTTTATGAGAAGCTGCTGGATGTTTTGGAGGACGGCGACGATAAGTATGGCGCTGTAAAGTCGCTTGCGACCCTCTATGCGGTGAGCGGCGAAAACGAAAAGGCGGCCAAGCTTGCGGAGCGCGCGCCTGCGATAACCGGCTGCCGCGAGTTTTTAAAAATATGCGGATATACCGGAATCAAACGCGCAGAGGCTTATGAAGAGTCGGTGACGGAATTTGCATATAGGCTTGTTCAGTTAATGATACATTGCGAAATATCGCGCAGTACAAACGATCCTATCGCCACCGCAAAAAGCGTTGCTTCGGCAATAGCTGTAGGCGACGCCGTTATCAGTACCGGATATCGCGGCGATAAAAAATTACGGTGTTTTTTGGCAGAAAACGAGATGTTCTTAGCTGACCGGCTATGGCAGGCGAACGACGACGATGGTGCGTTTGCGGCGCTTGACCGCGCATACGAAAGAGCCGAAGCTTGTGATACGGACCTTTTGCATCAACTTCCGGAATTATATCCTTGGTTTTGCGTCAAAGAAACCCGCAAAGAAAACATAAAAAACGACCCGAGATGGAACGACTGGGTAATTCGTACTGAAAAACCCGATATTCCTTAATCCATAATAATCTAAACCCCCGGCTTTAAGTCGGGGGTTTATTGTATAACGTTCTGAAATATCAGATATCAAATACCGGTGAGTTCGCGCCGTTGTAATCATCGTCAAAATAATTATAATTGTCATCGAAATCATAATCATTATCAGAATAATCGTAATCGTAATCATAATCGTAATCATAATCGTAATCATAATCATAATCGGGCGAATTGGCGCTCTCAAAGGCTTTAGCCATATAATCGGATATGAAATCCGTGTTGGGGAGCTTTTGTATCTTTTCGACAACATTTGACATGTTGGTCTGGATATCGGACATTATCTTGCTGTACGCCGCTTGCCCCGCCGAGGAGCTCATATCGCTGCTGCTGAACGTGTTTGTGCTGTCGACATTCGGCAGGTCGGGAGCCTGATACTGGGTAGGCTCGGCCGCGAGCGAAACGCTCATAACGTTCGACCCGTTTGAAGATATCTTCATGTCAAACGCCGTCTTTTCGCTTTCATTGGAGGCGCTCAGCTCAACGGTGAAGGTCTGACCCTGGCAGGTAACGTCGGTAGAACCGCTGAACGAAGTGTCTGTGTATGAGAAAGAACCGCTCTGTTCAAACACATTTGAACCGTCCATATTCAGCGCGGAGGTGACGTTGTAGGCGTTCTCGCCGGTCTTATCCGCGTTCATATAAAAGTCGAACGAATCGCCGGAGGAGAGCTTTATTGAAATGCCGTCGTCGCCAAATACATGCACCATGCTGAGAACATTCGTATTGTCGATATAAACATCTCTGCCGATTATCTCTTTATCGGTGTAGTATACCGTCATCTCGCCGAGCTTTTTCTCAAGGTCTTCCTTGTCAGTTTGATCGAGGTAGGATTCCAACGCGCTTTTCAGCATGTTGAGCGTTTCTTTTCCGAATCCCGACTCTTCAAGCAGAGGAAGAAGAGTGTTGTCGTTTTTAACGTCATCGATAAGCGCTATTACCAGCTTTATTATCTTTTCGTTGGTAAAGCTTATCTTTGTGGACTGGCAGTTTATTGTTTTGCTGCCGACCGTAAGCGTCGCGGCCTTGGTATCCTCGCCGGAGAATATTTCAAAGTAATCGTCTACTACCATATTGAGCAGCTTTTCCGCTGTTTCGTTGTTAAGACTGCTAAGTATAGAACTAAGTCCGAATATCGAACTCATGCCGCCGGAGGGCAGGCTGTTCGACATCAGCAGAGAAGAGGAAAGCAGCGGCGCGGAAAGCTGTGAGGAAGCAAGCTCGCTTAACGGGCTGTTGGTGATATACATTTCGGAAAGCTCCGGTATCTGCAATATCATAACGCCGTTTTCTCTCCACAGATTAACGGTAAGGTAGCTCTCGTCGCCCGCCTTTAACTGCGCCTGTATCTGTCCGTCGCCGTCCTTGCTTGCAAATATATTGCCGGTCAAAACGCTCGGCGCATATTCGCCGCTGCCGACGTCTACTTTCACTTCAAATTGCTGACCGCGGTCGGCGGGGACGACTTCGGTGATAGGATTGTTCTCGATAGCGTCGTTTACCTTTGCGAAAAATCCTCTCTCCATTTTTTCATAGCTGCCGTTGCCTTTGAAGAAGTGGAAGAACAGGAATATTCCCCCGCATATCAAAGCGGCAACCAAAATTATTATAAGTATTATGATGGGAGCTTTGCTCTTTTTCTTGATAGGCATGACCGCAAAAGAGGACGCCTCGTAAGCCGGCATACCGTAAGGCTGCTGTGCGTATTGCTGACCCTGCGCGTACTGCTGTTGCGGTATCTGCTGACCTGCGTACTGCTGCGGTATCTGCTGACCTGCATACTGCTGTTGCGGTATCTGCTGACCTGCAAACTGCTGTGGCGGTATCTGCTGACCTGCGTACTG
>CANRII010000089.1 GCA_947630685.1 uncultured Ruminiclostridium sp.
GACGAGGTGTGGATATTCTTTACCCAGTTTATTTCGCCTCTTACTCAGAACCCGCTGTCCATGCAGGTGTTGCCGATAGTCACCCCGGTGGGGAATGCGCAGCCGGTCAGCCGGATAGTGGATTACGTCCCCTCTCCCGAGGCGGTGTTCGCAAGGATAATCCCGCGTATGATAACCAGTCTTATCGTATGCGCGGTGAATGAATCGTACGCGTCGGAGCTTGGCGCGCGGCGTACCGCTATGGAAAACGCCACCGATAACGCGCAGGAGATGATAGACACCCTTTCACTGGCGTATAACCGTGCGCGTCAGGAAAAGATAACCAACGAGCTCAACGAGATAGTATCCGGCGCTAACGCGCTGTAAACAAGGAAAGGAACGGTAGGTCTATGGAACGCAATACAGGAACGGTCGTGCAGATAATCGGAGCGGTGCTGGATATCCGCTTTGACCCCGAACATCTGCCCAACCTGTTAAACGCTATAGAGATAGAGCATGACGGCAAAAAGCTGGTCGCGGAGGTAGCGCAGCATATCGGCGACGATACCGTGCGCTGCATAGCTATGGGCAGCACCGACGGTCTTATCAGGGGTATCCCTGCGGTGGACACCGGAGCTTCCATCAAAGTGCCGGTAGGCAGGCAGACGTTGGGCAGGATATTCAATCTGCTCGGTGAGGCGGTAGACAACCAGCCGCAGCCCGAAACGGAGGAGAAGTGGGAGATACACCGCAAAGCCCCCGGATTTGAGGAGCAGGAGGGTTCTACGCAGGTACTGGAGACCGGCATAAAGGTCGTGGATCTTATCGCGCCGTATCTTAAAGGCGGAAAGATAGGTCTGTTCGGCGGCGCGGGCGTCGGCAAGACGGTGCTTATCATGGAGCTTATAAACAACATCGCAAAGCAGCACGGCGGTCTGTCGGTATTCACCGGCGTAGGAGAGCGTACCCGTGAGGGCAACGACCTGTACAACGAAATGAAAGAGTCCGGCGTTATCGAAAAGACCACTTTGGTATATGGTCAGATGAACGAGCCGCCGGGAGCGAGAATGAGAGTAGCGCTGTCCGGTCTTACCATGGCGGAATATTTCCGTGATAAAGAGGGACAGGACGTGCTGCTGTTCATAGATAATATATTCAGATTTACCCAGGCGGGCTCGGAGGTATCCGCGCTGCTGGGACGTATGCCGTCGGCGGTTGGCTATCAGCCGACGCTTGCGACCGAGATGGGCGCGCTTCAGGAGCGTATCACCTCCACTAAGAAAGGTTCGATAACTTCCGTACAGGCGGTTTATGTGCCGGCGGACGACCTTACCGACCCGGCGCCGGCGACCACATTCGCGCATCTGGACGCGACGACGGTGCTTTCAAGAAATATATCCTCCATGGGTATATTCCCGGCGGTAGACCCGCTGGATTCCACCTCGAGAATACTTACTCCCGAGATAGTCGGACAGGAGCATTATCAGGTAGCGCGCGAGGTACAGTCTATACTTCAGCGTTACAACGAATTGCAGGACATAATCGCTATACTCGGTATGGACGAGCTGGACGACAACGACAAGCTGACCGTAGCGAGAGCGAGAAAGATACAGCGTTTTCTGTCGCAGCCGTTCTCGGTGGCGCAGCAGTTCACCGGCATGGAGGGCAAATATGTGCCGCTTAAGGAAACGATACGCGGCTTTAAGGAGATAATCGAGGGCAAGCATGACGATCTGCCGGAGTCGGCGTTCTTATTCGTAGGTACGATAGACGAGGCGGTCGAAAAGGCAAAGCACGAGGCGTGAGTGTATGACACCATTCAAACTTAAAATTATTACGCCCGAACGGGTGCTGTACGACGGAGAGGTCACAAGCGTTATCGTTCGTACTACTGTCGGAGATAAGGGTATACTCGCTCACCATGAGCCGTATGTCGCGGCTTTGGGAATAGGGCAGACCAAGATAAAGACCGTCGACGGCGCGGAGAAAATAGGCGCGGTATCCTCCGGTACGGTGGAGGTCACGGAAGAACAGACCACTATCCTCGCTCAGTCCTTTGAATGGGCGGAGGAGATAGACGTTGCCAGAGCCGAGCGCGCCCGTGAAACGGCGGAGGAGAACCTTAACCGGTTTAAGGACGATCAGCGCAAGCTGGATATTGCGGAATATAAGCTGAAACGTGCGATAAACCGTATTTCCACCGCAGGAATGAAATAAAAAAATTTACCCCGTCTTATTTAGAAGACGGGGTTTGTTTTAAGCGATAGTGTTGCTTTTTCTCAGCTTAACTATCGACGCTTTTATCGGCTTTTATTTTTTACGGATACTGCAATTTCTCCCCTGCATGATGTTATTTTTCTACAAATCAGCCTCTCTTACGCCCTCCGTTTTTCATTCCCCGCTTCGCGGGGAATCCCACCCGCCCACCCAATATCCGCACCAACAAACACGTCGGGTCAATGGAGCGATCCGCTTTTTGCGGGGGTTCGGGGCAGAGCCATAAGCAGAGCTTGCTGCTAATGATAGTTCCAAACACAAACCCCCGTTCACACGGGGGATTTAATTATCATAATATCATTCAGCACTTTCTAAAGCTATCGCGCATTCAATACGTTTTTTTTGCATTTCACAAGCGAGCTTGTGCGGCTTTCTTATATCGCCCTCATAAATAAAGCTGTTCGCGTTGCAGCCGCCGCTGCAGTAAAATCTCGCCCAGCATTCTCCGCACTGCTCCTTGCTGTAGATGTGAAGCTTTGCAAATTTGTCCTTTATCTCCTGCGAGAGCTTATCGGAGAAGATGCTGCCCATCTTCCATTCCTCTATGCCTACGAACTGATGGCAGGGATAGATGTCCCCGTCCGGAGTCACCGCGATATATTCGTTGCCGCAGCCGCAGCCGCGCAGCCGCTTTATAACGCAGGGTCCTTGATCGAGATCTATCATGAAATGGAAGAAGTTGAATTTCTTGCCGCCGTTTAGCTTTTGCTCCTCCATTATCTTTTCCAGACGGTCGTATTCGCTGAATATTTTAGGAAGATCCTCCTCGGTTATCGCGTAGGGCAGCGACGGGTCGGCTACCACCGGCTCTACCGAAAGCTGCTTGAAGCCCAGCGAATTTATATGCAGCACGTCCTCGGCAAAATCCAGATTATATTTTGTGAAAGTGCCGCGTACATAATAGTCCTTATCGCCGCGTCCGTCCACTAGCTTTTTGAATTTCGGCAGGATTATGTCATAGCTGCCGGAACCGTTTATGCAGGGTCGGATATTGTCGTTTATCTCCTTGCGCCCGTCGAGAGAAAGCACGCAGTTCGACATCTCGCGGTTGATAAAATCTATCTTTTCATCGTCCAGCAGTATGCCGTTTGTAGTTATCGTAAAGCGGAAATTCTTATTGTGCTGCTTTTCTATGCTGCGGGCGTATTTTACCGTTTCTACTACCGTATCCCACGCCATAAGCGGCTCGCCGCCGAAAAAATCCACCTCGAGATTTACCCGATTTGCGGAATGGGCGATAAGATAGTCCATAGCGCGCTTGCCGGTTTCGGGGGACATCAGCATCCTGTCGCCGCCGAAATCTCCGGTCTGCGCAAAGCAGTATTTGCACCTTAGATTGCAGTCGTGCGACACATGCAGGCACATCGCCTTTATCGGGGCGTTCAGCGCCATATCCGCGTATTTTTCGTAATCGTCCTCGGTAAATAACATACCCTCGTCGTAAAGAGTCTTAAGCTCGTTATAGCAGTCTTTCACCTCGTCGGCGGGATATCCGGACAGCTTGTCTATTATCTCGTTAGGGCATTCGTCAAAAAAAGGCGGCGCCGCATAGTCAAGCAAAGAATATGCCAGCTCGTCCACCTCATGTACGCCGCCGCTGCATACGTCCAGCACGATATAGCGGCCGTTCTGTTTGAATTTATGTATCATAGATTTCCTTTCAAAGGCGGTACAAAAGTTAAAGGGGCTGTCCTGACAACCCCTTCCGTTATCATTTATGCAGAGCCGTTTACTTAACAGCCTCGCACTTCTGGTTTGCTACAGTGCAGCTTGTCTTGCATGCCGACTGGCAGGAAGTCTGGCACTTTCCGCAGCCGCCCTTTTCGGCAGTCTGCTTTAAGTTAGCCTTGTTGACTGTTTTGATATGCTTCATAGCTTTGTCCTCCCTATATTTGTTTTACGAGCTTAGGCATATGAGAATCTGATCCCCGGGCTCGTTTTATTCGTCTATTTTATTTTAGCATATATCTAAAATTATTTCAATACCTTTTTGAAAAAATTTACTGACCGTAGTAAGCGTTTTTGCCGTGCTTTCTCAGATAATGCTTATCCAGCAGAGCTTGCTGCATACGCTCGGTATTTATATCCAGCAGCAGATCCATCATCGCCATTTTCGCCACCTGTTCCATTACCGTGGCGTTGTATACCGCGTTGTCAGGATTTTTCCCCCAGGCAAACGGCCCGTGACTGTGTACGTTTACGCCGGGTATCTGGTCGGGGTCGATATTGCGGCTTTTGAAAGTGTCTATTATTATCCAGCCGGTCTCTTTTTCATATTCGCCGTTTATAGCTTCATCGGTCATTTTTCCGGTGCAGGGGATATCGCCGTAAAAATAATCGGCGTGCGTCGTGCCTAACGCCGGGATATCCCTGCCGCTTTGAGCGAAAGCGGTGCAGCAGGTGGAATGGGTATGCACTATCCCGCCTATGTTAGGAAAAGCCTTATATAACTCCACATGGGTCGGCGTGTCGGAGGAGGGGTTCAGCTTTCCCTCGACGCGCTTGCCGTCAAGGTCTACTACCACCATATCGTCGGGCGACATAACGTCGTAATCCACGCCGGACGGCTTTATCACAACTAATCCTGACTGTCGGTCGATACCCGAAACATTCCCCCAGGTAAACAGCACCAGTCCGTTTTTCACCAGCGCCATATTCGCGTCGTATACTTGTTTTTTAAGCTGCTCCAGCATAATGTCCTCCTTTAATATTTGCAGCGCTTATAAAAACGGTTTTTCAGCCGCTTTATAAACTCTTTTCTCATCTCATATATATCGGTCATCAAAAGCTGCGATTTGTTTACGCAAAACGCCGAATCATGCGTCAGATATAACAGAAAGCAGTTTTTAAGCTCATATATGGCAAAGATAGTGTCCCACTTTGCGGTAACGTCGGTAGCGGTGCGCCCGCCGTATATCCGTATACCCATGCCGGTTATCTCCAAAGTGCGGGTGGTGTTTAACACGACTTTACCGTATTTTACGCCGTCCTTTACCTTTTTATTTACTCTTATAATAGTGATCGGTATCTCCGACAGGAATATCACCGCCGCCACTATACCCACGACAGGCGGCATTATGTTCAGTATAGTAAGCGTTATCACGATAGCGGCCGCCACGCATGAAGACACTATCGCCATTATATTGGTCTTTTTTTGGTGGTACTCGGTGAAATGCACCAGCTGCTTATAATCCTCCGCGGAAGTTGTTATCTCCTTTTTGATATACATATCTGTTCTCTCCTTTTGTTCATTCTTTCTCTGTTCTGTCAATTATCTGAAATTTCATATTTATTATGCGGCGTTCCTCCGCTTCTGTCACGGTTATTATAAAATCATCTGTCTGCACCGTGTCGGATACCTGCGGTATTCTGCCGAAAAGCTCCATCACCCAGCCGCCGACGGTGCGGGAGCTGCTGTCTATCTCAAGATTGCGGCCGGTCTTGTTTTGCCAGTAGCGCCTAAAAGCGTTCAGCGATACGTCGCCGTTTATCCTGAAAGAATTATCCGAAAGATAAGTCAGCGGGGAGACTACCTCGTCGTTTTCGTCCCATATCTCGCCTACCAGCTGTTCAAGGATATCCTCCAGCGTGACTATGCCCAAAGTGCCGCCGTACTGATCCAGCACCACCGCCATGTGTATCTTTTCGCGCTGCATCGTTCGCAGAATGTCCGATATTTTCATTAAATGCGGGAAGTAGCTTATCTCCTGCATGATGTCCTTTATCAGAAAATCCCCCCGTTCTTTCTGGGCTATATACGCTATAAAAAAGTCCTTTTGGCTGATAAAGCCGCATATCTTATCCAGCGAGCCTTCATACACCGGCAGACGGGAAAAGCTGCTGTTCACAAAAATCTCCCGCACCTTTTCGGTATCGTCGTTGATATCTACGCCCACTATGTCGACCCTGTGGGTGATTATCTCGTCTACCACCGTTTCGTCAAACACCAGCGCGCTTTTTACAAGGTCGCTTTCCTGCTCCTCCAGTACGCCCTCGTCCTCTATCTCGTCGATTATCTTTATAAGCTCCTGCTCGGTGACGGTCACTTCTTTTTTATTGCCGCCGAACAGCTTTGACGCGGCTTTCTTTAACAGCAGGAAAAACGCCGACAGCGGTGTGAAAATATAGGTCAGCACCGTGAGGATACCGCTCACTCCCACCGACATACCCTCGGAATGGTCGTTCGCTATGCTCTTTGGCAATACCTCTCCGAAGATAAGCAGCAATAGTGTAAGCACAACGGTAGCGGCAAGCGGGCCGTGATCCTCTCCAAGCAGACTTACGGCAAATACCGTTGCGATAGAGGACGCGGCAATATTGACGATATTGTTGCCTATAAGTATAGTGGTAAGCACCTTGTCGTATTTTTCCACCAGCTTAAGAGCGAGTTTTGCGCCTTTTGAACCGCTTTCCGCCATGCTTTGCAGCCGTATTCGGTTAGCGGCGGTAAGCGCCGTTTCACTCGCGGAGAAAAACGCGGAGCAAAGCACCAACGCCAGTATTATCGCCAGTTCCATTGACGGTCAGATACCTCCGTAAAGCTCATATTTTCTCGCACTTGAATCTTCCGACAAAATGCGCGTTCTTATCTATCAGCGCCTCAAAGCGGTATGTTCCCGGCTCGTAATTTACCGAGGTGTCATCGTTTACCACTTCATAGAAAAATACGTTTGCGTCGCCGTTGTCCAGACGGTTCACCGCGCAGCGGCATTTTCCGTTAGCCACCGCCTGCTGTATGAACGGCAGCTCAAGGTCGCGTGAGATGAAACATTCTCTGTTTACCGGTATGTCATATTCTCCATCGGGAGTAACTACGCTGCTTAGCATTTGTTCAAGCACGGTCATTCTCCCCTGCGCGGAGGTTTTCGGCTTTATCTCGCCCATTATCAGCGGCTGACCGTTGACCTTCCAGCAGGGACGTACCACCTCGGCAATATCGCCGACCTGCATATCGATATGCTGATCGCGAACGGAATAGAAGTTAAAGGTATAACGGTCGCAGACAAGCTCTTTGTCGGTGCTGCGGACTATGCCGCCCTCCTCCAGTACGTTAAGAAGCTCGCCGGCTTTTTCCTTGAAAGTGTTTTCTTCCCAGAACTCATAGCCGCCGAAATTCTGCTGCCAGTATTTTTTGAGCGCGTTGCCGCCGATAAGCGCCTGTATGCGTATCTCCCAGTCAAATATCACGCCGCGGCGGTTGGAGCTTGCGCCGGTCTTTACCGCATATAAAGGCTCAAGCAGCTCCTCGAATATCGGAAGATTATCCACCGCGTCCTGCGCCGCCTGCTTGTATTGCGAATGATCCGGCTTTTCAGGCTTAGGATCCAGCGGGGAGGGGTCTATAGTGAATATCTCTTCGGCGTTTACTGTAAGATCCGGCTTAGGAGTATCCTTGATTTGTGCGCCCTCTCCGAACAGGTCCTCTATCGACGCGGTATTGTCCTTTTCCGGCAGATCGAAAAAGTCTACTGTGCGGCCGTTATCTATTATGTCGTCCGAAAGCTCGTCTATCAGCTTTTGCGCTGAATGCTCCTCCTCGGGAATATTAAGGCTGTTGTCAAAAAATCCGCCCTCGTTTTCCTCCGGTTTGTCATTTTGTTCGGCAGCTTTGGGCTCGGTCACGGGTGCAGGTTCTTCCGCTACAGGCTCGACCGCCGGTTCAGCCTCAGGCTCGACCATGGGAGCAGGTTCTTCCGCCGGGGTTTCCTCGACAGGCTCTTCTATAACAGGTTCGGCTACCGGAGTAGGTTCTTCCGCTACAGGCTCGACCGCCGGGGTTTCTTCGACAGGTTCTTCCGCTACAGGTTCAACTGTCGGAGCGGGTTCTTCCTTGACAGGTTCAACAATCGGAGTTTCCTCCACGGGCTCGGCTACCGGCGCGGGTTCTTCTATTGGAGTTTCCTCGACAGGTTCAGTAACCGGTTCAGCCGCAGGCACAGGTTCTTCCTTGACAGGTTTGTCTACTGGAGCAGGTTCTTCCTCGACAGGTTCAACTTCGGGAGCGGGTTCTTCCGCCGGGGTTTCCTCAATAGGTTCTTCCTTAACAGGTTCGTCTACCGGAGCGGGTTCTTCTGCCACAGGTTCAGCCACGGGTTCAACCGTCGGAGCAACTTCTTCCGCCACGGGTTCAACAACCGGAGTTTCCTCCACGGGCTCAACCACCGGTACAGGTTCCTCCGCCACAGGTTCAGCGACCGGTTCAGCCACCGGCTCGACCATGGGAGCAGGTTCTTCCGCC
>CANRII010000090.1 GCA_947630685.1 uncultured Ruminiclostridium sp.
AGTAAAGGGGCAGCATTATCTTTATCCGCATAATTTCCCGAATCATTATGTAGAACAGCAGTATTTGCCCGACGCGATAAAGGATAGAGTGTACTATCATTTCGGCGATAATAAGCTGGAGCAGCAGGCGAAAGATTACCGGGATAAGATAAAAGGCAAGAAGTAAATTCGCTGGTAAAATTTTAACGCACCCTAAAGGCCGGACGGCTTTTAGGGTGATTTTGTTTGCTGTCCGGAGTTTTTATGGAAAATTTCTTTTATCCCGACAATAATAAGCAGCACGGCAAACAATTTTTTAAGCAGTACGGCTTCTATATATATGCCCGCTATACTTCCGACCGCCGCGCCTATAAGTCCGTAAAAGCCGAATTTTTTTACCTTTTCCCGGTCGATGAGCTTATTTTTGGAATGTATTATCAGCGACAGCAGTGCGATAGGAAGAAAAAACAGCAGATTTGCACCCTGCGCTATAGCCTGCGGGGTATTTGTAAATGCCGAAAGATATACCAGAAATATAAATCCTCCGCCAAGTCCCATTGACGCCGCGGCGCCGGTCAGCAGACCTATTATGATATTCATGAAAGCAATATCCTCACCGCGCTTATCAGTATAACTGTTCCGAATATTCTGCGCAGCAGGGAGTTAGGCACTTTTTTGAGCATGACCGCACCCGCGGCGGCTCCGACAAGCCCCCACGGTATATATTCCAAAGCTAAGCCGAGATCAAGCCTGCCTTGTACATAATACAGCGCAGTCGTGAACAAACTCAGCATGAAGATAAGCGCTACCGAAGAAGCGTGAGCTTTTTTCGCTTCCATACCGCTTTTTTCAAGGCAGGGAACCGCGATTATCCCGCCGCCCGAGCCGAAAAGCCCGTTCAGAAACCCGCACAGTCCGCCGAGTATTTCATCGTTTTTTAATTTCATAAAAATCACCCTTATCGGTAGTGTTAGATAAAACGGCGTTTTTATGTATAAAAATAACAGGCTGCCGCAAAAGCGACAGCCCGATCGTTTTTAGAACCACCTTGCCGTGGTATGAAGATAAAACCCGCACAATTGTACGGTGGGTTAATTTCTCCCGAATGGTTCACGCTCCCTTCGTCCGCAAAAGCGGGAGGTCTGCAATCCGCACCCGGAGGCGAAATCCCTATAAATATTTGTTGGATCATATACATTCATACTTAAACGCACAAGGCAGTAAATTGATTATTCGTTCTCCTCGTAGTCGAACATCTCCGAGAAAAGCTCAAAGAACGCATTGGCGACACGCTGATATTCATCATCGTTATCAATGGTATCAAGGTATTTTTCGCCGTCGCTTTCCATTTCCTTAAGGAAAAAGATCTCATCGTCGTCTGTATCGGGATTTTCATCCTCGGAATAAGGGGTAAGCGCATAATACGGCGCGCCGTCTAATTCCAGACGGTAAAATATCTCAAAGGTGACCGTGTTTCCGTCTTCGTCCTCAAGGTCGATAAGCTCATAGTCAAGATCCTCCTCGCTCATGTTTTTTTCGATCTCAGACATATCGGGATCAGCCTCCTTATCAGTATATTTAATAGCTGTTCTTTGGTTACTATTCTACACGAAAAAGAGGGTTTTGTCAAGAGGTATTTTGTGTATTATAATGCGGATTATTCCGCTTTATTTTGAGCTGCCGTGTAACTCATGTAACATTGGTGATTTCATATAAAAATCGGTTGGTGATTTTGTACAAAAAAATTCAACTTTGTTATTGACTTTTGCTTTTTTATATGATATCATATAGTCAAGGGAAAGATAAAAACCCCAGACAGAGCAGACGGCTTGGTGATTACTCTTTACTCTAATAAAGTACAGGATGCTCTAATGTATATAATACGGAAACTGTATACAAATATATGTCGACAAGGAGGCGAGTCCGATGGCACAGGATACAGTATCCGGATCAAAGTCCGTCGGGACTCCGACACAAAAGAGGAAATAAGCTTGTAACTTGCTCAAACGGCATTTACAAAGAATTTCAAAGACGGGATTTACCCGATAGAGAGCACGGCGGACAATGTGAAGGATAATTCGATCATCAGATATTAAAAACAGCAGATATTCTGCACTTTACCGCGAGAGCGTTTATATACACTACCCGATGTTGTAAAGGTAGGGTGATTGAAATGATTAGTGAAGTTTCAGCAAAGAGGGGATTCGGATAAAAGGATCCCGATGCAGCAAAAAGACTGCAAATAAATTGTGAGGTATACTCCAATGTACTGATTACTTCATATCCGCAGATTACGGATAATTAAAACAGAATATGATACCGGACTCCGGAGCAGCAGCTTCGGAGTCTGTTGTTGTTTTTAATAAAAATTCCACCGAAAGTATAAAGAAAGGAAGCTGTAAATTCCCCGTTATTTTAGCTGTAATATTTTTCTAAGATAAATAGAGCTTTTTTCTTGACTTTCTTCACATCTTGTGTTATACTAAAATAACTAACAAAAATAGCTATTTTTATTAGGAGTTTTGGCTATGGATTATTACAGCCTTGCACAGGAGCTTCTTAAGGAGCGCAACAGCCGTCCGCGGATAAGTCGCGACAGGACGATAGCGCATTTGCTGAAAGGTGAAACGGCGATATTGGATTTTCTTGAAGAGCACGGCGGCAGAGCTTACCCTAAAGATCTGAGCGATGAACTCGTAGTAAGCACCGCGCGGGTAGCCGTGCTGCTTAAAACGTTGGAAAAGGACGGATATATCACGCGCGTGCACGATAATCGCGACAGCCGGCTCACCACCGTGCAGATTGCCGATAAGGGCAGGGAGTTTATCAAAAGGAGAAGAGAGGAACTGCTGCGTTATATGTCCGATATCCTGTCAACATTAGGAGAAGAGGACGCAAAGGAATATGTGCGTCTGCAAAAGAAACTGAATTTTGCCGTAAACGACCGACCGACCAAGTAACCGTCGGGTAAAGAAAGGGAGTATTTTATGACTTACGAAAACATCTATTCTTATATTTCAAAGAAAGAGCCGCTGTGTGTCGAGCATGACACTATACCGGATCAGCTTTTTGTGGATTATGGAGTTAACCGCGGTTTGCGTGACCTTAACGGAAAGGGCGTGCTTACCGGTCTTACCACTATATCCGACGTGGTTTCATTCAAGGAAGAGGACGGAAAGCGTATCCCTATAGACGGGCAGCTTTGGTACAGAGGCTACAACATATCGACGCTGATATCTTCGTTGGGCGACGATGAATATGGTTTTGAAAAGACCGCGTATCTGCTGATTTTCGGAGAAATGCCGGATACTGACGAGCTGGAGGAGTTTAAGCATATTCTCGCCTCCTGCCGCAGACTGCCGAACGCTTTTACCAGAGACGTTATCATGAAAGCGTCAACGCAGGATATTATGAATTCCATGACAAGGAGTATACTTACTCTTGCGTCTTATGATAAAACTACCAATTCCGGCGTGCTGGCCGATTCTATAAGACAATGCCTGTTCTTGCTGTCGGTATTTCCTATGCTGGCGGTATACGGATACCACGCTTACAATCATTATACAAATTACGGCAGCATGTATATCCACAGGCCGAAGCCCTTGCTTTCCACCGCGGAAAATTTCCTTTCAATGCTGCGACCCGACGGTAAGTACACCCAGCTTGAGGCAAAAGTGCTGGACGTTGCGCTTATGCTGCATATGGAACACGGCGGCGGCAATAACTCGACGTTTACCTCTCGCGTGATAACGTCGTCCGGCTCGGACACCTATTCCACCATGGCGGCGGCGATGTCATCGCTTAAAGGCCCTCGACACGGCGGAGCTAATATAAAAGTTATGGATATGATACGCAATATCCGTGATAATGTTTCCGATACGTCGGACAGGGACGAGCTTCGTGCGTATCTTTCAAAAATACTGGATAAACAGGCGTTTGACCGCAAGGGCTTGATCTACGGATTGGGACACGCGGTATACAGCATTTCCGACCCGAGAGAAAAGGTGCTGAAAGCTTACGTTACCCGCCTCGCTAAGGCTAAGGGCAGGGAAAAGGAACTGCAATTGTATCTTGATATTGAGGAGCTCGGGCCTGAGCTTATCGCCGAAAAGCGCCATATTTTCAAAGGCGTAAGTCCCAATGTGGATTTTTACAGCGGCTTTGTGTATGAAATGTTGGGCATACCCCAGGAGCTTTTCACTCCGCTGTTCGCTATAGCGAGGATCGCCGGCTGGAGCGCTCACCGGATAGAAGAACTGGTCGGCGCCGGCAAGATAATCCGTCCCGCTTATAAAAGCGTTATGGAAAAATTTGAGTGATATTATTACCTAAAAAATGACGCAGCGTTTTTCGCTGCGTCGTTTTGATATATTCTGTATTTTTTACGTACTGCCGCGCGGAAGACACTAATAACAAAACCCCCGTAAAAGGGGTCTTGTCGATATTATTCGGTAACGTCCTTGATCTCATCAGCTATATCGGAAACCGCGTCCTTTACTGCTTCGGCAGCGTCATCCGCCTTTTCTTCTACAGCTTCAGCTATATCTTCCGCTTTGTCGTCGAGTACCTCGTCGTCTTCATCAAAGAAAGCGTCGAAATCGTCTTCGCTGTCCATGATATCCTCGAATTTTTCGTACTCGTCCTCCTTTTCGGTTTTCTTCTTCAAATATATTCCCGCTGCTGCTGCCGCTCCTATAACTGCGAGCGCTCCTATTGCAAAACCGGTAAATGCCTTCATGTTTTTCCATCCTTCCTTTGCGGCTGTGCCGTTATCCAAACGGTGCTTGCACCGAATCGCTATTACTATTATACAAAATATTCTTTCCGATTGCAAGGGTATTTATGAATATTAAGCATTTTTAACAAAATTTTTATAAATTTCCTGTGACATTCATCAATAAAGAGAGCGCGGTTATAGGTGCTGTTTCGCACCTAAGTATACGTTCTCCCAAGGAAACCAATGTTATTCCGTGCGAAGAGGCGAATTCCGCCTCCTGCGGTTCAAACCCGCCCTCACTTCCGATGAATATCGATATTTTCTTTGAGGTAAACGAAAGCGTGTTGAATTTTACTCCGCCGCACTCATAAAACATCACGGCGTTTTCTTCCGCGGATACTTGGGATACCGCCTTGTCAAAATCGGTCATTGGGAAAACTTCCGGAACTTTTCCGCGCCCGCATTGCTTTGCCGCCTCGTAAGCTATCCTTTTCAGACGAACCAGCTTTTTTTCGGCGCTTTTTTCGTCCGGACGGGAAACGCAGCGCTTTGAAAGGAACGGCACTATACGCGCCGCGCCAAGCTCGACAGCCTTTTGAACTATAAATTCCAGTTTATCGGACTTCGGCATTGCCTGGTAAAGCGTGACCTCGATATCCGGCTCGGCGGTGTTTTTACGACTTTCCAGTATCTCAAAGCAGGCGTTTTCATGCGGCGTGGTCGAATCCAGCACACACAGATGATCGGTGCCGGCACAGTCGCATATAACGGCTTTATCGCCCCGTCTCATTCTCAGTACGGAAACGATATGCTTTGAATCCTCGGGATCTACATATATTTTATTTCCGCTGATATCGGTAGAGAAAAATCGCGGCAGCCGCCATCTTTCAATGTCGTTCATATCAAAACTCCTTTTTGTGGATCATGCGTCATAACAATCGTCGAACAGCTCTGCCACCATTTTCTTAAGGCCTGTATTATCGGGACTTTGAAGAAGCGGGTCGCTTGCCAGCACTTTGTCCGCCGCCTGCCGCGTTTCTTCCAGCAGCTCAAGGTCAGAACCTATATCGGTTATTTTAAGCGGGGGCAGACCGTGCTGTCTGCTGCCGAAAAAGTCGCCGGGCCCGCGCAGCTTAAGATCCTCGTTCGCTATCTCGAATCCGTCGCAGGTTCGCACCATTGTATCTATTCTCGCTTTGGTAAATTCGCTCTTGTTGTCGGTAACTAAAATGCAGTGCGCCTGTTCGCTGCCGCGGCCTACTCTTCCGCGCAGCTGGTGGAGCTGCGACAGCCCGAACTGCTCGGCGTTTTCTATCATCATCACGACGGCGTTCGGTACGTCGACGCCGACCTCGATAACGGTGGTGGATACCAGCAGCATAAGCTCGCCGTCTTTGAATTTTCGCATGACCTCGTCTTTTTCGGAGGCTCTCAGCTTACCGTGCAGCAGCCCGGTGGGAACGTCTTTAAGGCAGGTATGCTGCAGCTTTTCGATATAATTCACCGCGCTTGCTTTCTCGCTTATACCTTCTTCCACAAGCGGGCAGACTATATAAGACTGAAAGCCGTTCTCAGCATATTTCAGGATGAATTTATACAGCCGCTCATGATAGCTGCTGTCTACTCCGTACGTCCTTACGGGAAGTCTGCCTTTCGGCATTTCGTCTAAAGTGGAAATATCCAGATCTCCGTAAATTATCATGCCCAACGTTCTCGGTATAGGAGTTGCGGACATTATCAGCGTGTGCGGGTTTTCTCCCTTTGCGGATAAAGCCGCACGCTGTTCAACGCCGAAGCGGTGCTGTTCGTCCGCGATAACTAAGCCGAGATTTGCAAAAACGGTGTTTTTTTGTATCAGCGTTTGCGTTCCTATCGCCAAGTGTATCTCGCCGTCCGCTATAGCTTTGCGAACGGCTTTTTTCTTAGCCGGAGTTTCCGAACCGGTCAGCAAAGCGATTTTCACTCCCAGCGGTTCAAGAAATCCGCGCAGCGTGTCATAATGCTGTGCCGCGAGTATCTCGGTAGGAGCCATAAGCGTGGACTGCATGCCGTTAAGATAAGCAAAATAGCACGCCGCCGCCGCGACTGCCGTTTTTCCCGAGCCTACATCGCCCTGTAAAAGCCTGCTCATAGGAGAGTCGCCCTGCATATCTTTGATACATTCCCGTATAGAACGCTTTTGCGCGCCGGTCAGCTCAAAAGGCAGGGAAGAATAGAACGCCTTGATATCCTTGTTTGCCATCTTTGCTCCGGTAAGGATCTTTTTGCGGTTCCTCATTGACTTGAGTCCCAATTGCAGCAAGAACAGCTCGTCAAAAGTCAACCTGCGCTTTGCGTGCTGATATTCTTCGGCGCTGGCGGGAAAATGTATTTTTTTCAGCGCGTCGTTATAGTCCATAAGACGATATTCGGAAAGAAAGTCCTCACTGAAATGTTCCGGGAACGAATAGGCATTAAGGGCGTTTCTGATATAATTCGATATCATATTATGCGATATGCCCTGTGTAAGGCTGTAACGCGGCATAAGAAATTTCTGCCGCTCCGCTTCAATGAATATCGGGGAGTTCATTTCCCTCCGCAGGATATTTCCGCCGGCTTTTCCGTAAAAACAATATTCCTCTCCGGTTTTCAGCCGCTGAAAGGAATATTTCGTATTAAAGAAAACGATGATCATTTCTCCGGTGCCGTCGCTGACTAATGCACGATAAATCGCGATATTTCCGTAATAAGGAGAGAGCTTGCTGAAAACCCTTGCTTTTACCACGCAGTATTCGTCCTGCGGCGCGTCGGCAATGGAGGATATGTTGTTAAAGTCGATATAACCGCGCGGGTAATGCGTGACAAGGTCGCTTACGGTTTTTATGCCGAGCTTATTAAGCTGCTTTGCTCTGGTTTCTCCCACGCCCTTGACATAGCATACCTCGGTGGTTTTAGGATCGTTTGTCATATTATTCTACCGAAATAAGATAGTAATAGACCGGCTGGCCGCCGTTTACCAAAACTATTTCAATATCATCGCTGATTTTTGAGCGCAGCTGCTCAAAAGCCGCCTGCGCGGTCTCGTCCGTCACGTCGCTGCCATAGATGACCGTTATATAGGACGAACCGGATTTGATGAGCTTTCTTGTCAGCTTTATCAGAGCCTTGGTAACGTCACGCTCTACAAATGACAGCTTGCCGTTTTCCATGGCGAGTATCTCGCCCTTTTTGATATCCTTGCCTTCAAAGTCGCTGTCACGCACGGCAAAGGTTATCGAGCCGGAGCCTACTTTGTCAAAAGCTGCGGTCATTTCAACGCCGTTTTGGGCAAAATCGGCAGTTTCATCAAAGGCGAGCATAGCGGAGATACCCTGCGGGATCGTTCTGGTCTGAAGTACGGTAACGTTACGGTCGGTGAGCTTTACCGCCTGTTCCGCCGCCATGATAATGTTTTTATTGTTCGGCAGTACGAATATATTGCTTGCGGGAGTAGCGTTTATCGCTTCCAGAATGTCCTCGGTAGAGGGATTCATTGTTTGACCTCCGCGCACGATTATATCCGTTCCTAAATCTTTGAACAGCGCTTCAAGTCCGCTGCCGGAGCATACCGCCACAAAACCGAATTCCTTTTCCGGCTTTGCGGGAGCCAGCAGCTGCCGCGCCTCAACAAACGAATCCGTG
>CANRII010000091.1 GCA_947630685.1 uncultured Ruminiclostridium sp.
GCGGAGGCTACCGCTATGAGCTGGGCAAGCACTTATCTTGTGGAGGTCAGGCATATCACGGCCGAAAACGCCGCATTGTTCGCCTCGCTTTTCTATATAGGGATAACGGTCGGAAGATTCATAAGCGGCGTGGTATCAAATAAGCTCGGCGACAGGAAAATGATAATAATAGGCACTTGCGTTATATTATGCGGAGTTATCGTGCTGCTGCTCCCGCTGGGCGAGATATCGGCGCTTGTCGGGCTGGTAACTATGGGACTTGGCTGCGCTCCGGTATATCCGAGCATAATACATTCCACTCCGAGAAATTTCGGGGCGGAAAACTCCGGGGCTATCATCGGTATCCAGATGGCGAGCGCATACGTGGGCTCTACCTTCATGCCGCCTATATACGGATTTTTGGGCAGTAAGCTGGGATTTGGCATATTCCCTATATATCTGACGATTTTCGCTTTACTGATGATAACCATGACCGAGCTTACATTCAGACTTACCTCAAAGAAAGAGCAATAAAAACACGGTTCAGACCGATAAACGATCTGAACCGTGTTTTTATTTTTCTATTTCGATTTTTATACATTTTAGATCGGTCAAATTTTCGGATAATTCGTCCGGTTGTGAAGTACCCGCATACAGCGTGAATTTACCGTGCGGCGTTATCCGTTCTCCCTTATCCGTGACCACCGTAAACGCATTTTTATCAAGCGGTATATTGACAGCCTGTTTTTCGCCCGCAGAGAGTTTAACGCGCGAAAATCCGCACAGACTGCGCAGCGGAGCGTTCTCGGCAGGAGCGGATATGTACAGCTGCACCACGTCCTCGGTGTCGAAGCTACCTGCGTTTTCTACAGTAACTACCGCCATATCGCCGTTTATTTCAAGCTCGGTGCATATCACCTTTGAGTAGGTCAGCCCATAGCCGAACGGGAACAGTATATTGTCCTCGGTAAAGCGGTATGTTCTGCCGCGCATGGAATAATCGGTGAAGTCGGGCAGCTTGTCTGCGTCCTTGTAAAACGTCACGGGCAGCTTGCCGGAGGGGGATATATCTCCGAAAAGTATCTTTGCAAGCGCCGTTCCGCCCTCGCTGCCGGGATACCACGCGTGTATAAGCGCGTCGGGAGTCATGCCGGTGTTTATCGCGCTGCCTGCCGCGCAGACAATTATCATCGGCTTGCCTACCGCTTTTATAAGCTCCAACAGCTTTTGCTGGCTTTCGGGAAGTGAAAGATCCCTTTTGTCGCCGGAGGAAAATTCGTTTCCGGTATCGCCCTCTTCTCCCTCAATGGTAGCGTCAAGACCCACGCATAAGATAACGGCGTCGGCGTTTTCAGCGGCGGCTATCGCCTCGGCGTAACGGTCGCCGGACAGCGCAAGCCCGGAAATTCTGTCCTTATAAAGGTGACAGCCCTCGGCATACAATACTCTGCCGGAGAACCTTTCGGTTATCCCGCGAAGAAACGTCACATATCCGTCGGCAGTACCGCAGTAATTTCCCTCTAATGTGGCTACGCTGTTGCTGTTCGGCCCTATTACCGCGATAGTCTTTAGCTTGCTTTCATCAAGAGGAAGTATGCCGTTGTTGTGCAAAAGCACCATAGAGCGTTCCGCACAGCGCAGCGAGGCGGCTTTATGCTCCGGACAGGATACCACCGTGTACGGTACGTCGCCGTATTCGCAGTCGTCATCGAACATTCCGAGCCGTATGCGCGTCCTCATCAGATGTACGCAGGCGTTTCGGATATCCTCTTTGGTTATCAATCCCTCTTCCAAAGCGGCAAGCAGATTTACATAGGTACAGCCGCAGTTTACGTCGCAGCCGGCTTTAAGAGCCATCGCCGCCGACTCTACCGGAGTAGAGGTGACGTGGTGGTTTTCGTGAAAATCCCGTATCGCCCAGCAGTCCGAAACGAAATACCCGTCAAAGCCCCACTCGCGCAGCTTGCCCATAAGCATACTGCTTGCGCAGGCGGGTTCGCCGTTTACGCGGTTATACGCGCCCATAACGCCCTCTACCTTAGCTTCGGATATCAGCGCCTTGAATGCCGGAAGATAGGTTTCCTCCAAGTCGCGGTCGCTTACCTCGGCATTAAATTCATGTCGGAGATTTTCCGGCCCGCTGTGTACCGCGAGGTGTTTTGCACAAGCGGCGGTCATAAGCGTGTCCTTATCGCCCTGTAAGCCGTATACGTACGCTTTTCCTAGCTGAGAGGTAAGATACGGGTCTTCGCCGTAGGTCTCGTGACCGCGTCCCCAGCGCGGATCGCGGAATATATTTATATTCGGAGCCCAGACCGTCAGCCCTTTATAGATGTCGCGGTCGCCGTGCTTTGTGTAGGCGTTGTACTTTGCTCTTGCCTCCAGTCCGGAGATCTCTCCCGCGCAGCGTACCAATTCGCCGTCAAATGCGGCGGCCATTCCTATCGTCTGCGGAAACACCGTCGCCGTGCCGGAACGCGCGAGCCCGTGCAGCGCCTCGTTCCACCAGTTGTAGGCGGGTATTCCCAGCCGCTCTATCGCGGGCGCGTCGTATCTTAATTGCGACGCCTGTTCTTCTACGGTCATTTCATCGACCAGCGCCTGTGCGCGCTGCTGCGCTGAAAGTGTTTTGTCAAGATATTTTTTCATATTTTCCCCAATATAAGACTTTATATGCTGTATTCTTCCCAATCGCCCTCAAATTCTCCGGCGGTCTGCGCGCCGCAGAATATGCAGACGTCGTTTTGTTCTGCCATTTCTTCAAACAGTCCGGCGCAGCTTAACAGCTTTGCTTTATCCGTAGAAAGCATTTGCTTATATGTGCGGACTTTGTCGTCGTAGGTCATGCCGCTGAGCAGCTCGGTATCTTCTTTAAGGCAGCGTTCTCTTAACGTCATAAGCGGCTGGGTGGAGGCGATAGTGCTGATGATATACTTTACTATATCCTCGTCGCTGTTTGCAAATTCGCGTATATAATCCGCGGTCTTTGCAAATATCTCGGCAGAGCGCTTAGGGTCGGGATCGCGGTAGGAATAAAATCCCATGTTGCCGTTATATCCCGCCTGGAAGCCGCAGCCGTATGCGCCGCCCTGCACCCTTATCTTGTTCCAAAGATAATCATAGGACAAAACGGTGGACAATACTCTGAAGCTGCCGTTGTACTTTGCGTTATAGTTTGCAAGATTTCCCGCGCTGGACGCATAAGATACCATGGAGGGTATCTTTACCAGCGTCTGCTTTTTGCTCTTCTTAGGCTTTGCCTCAAGATATTCCGGAGCGGGCGTACCCTTTTCAAAAGCGTTTATAAGCTCGGCAAGCTCCTTTGGCAGCTCGTCGGCAGCCACGCTCATTGTAAGTCGAGAGGCGGTGAATGTGTTTTTCGTTAGCGACTGAACAAAGCTCTGATAATCTGTTATGCGGCTGTCAAAATCGTTGACAAATCCGCTCAAGCGCCGATACAGGTCGAAGCCGGATACCTGCTCGCGGTACATATCGCTTGCGGTGGAACGCGACATCGCGCGCTTTAACGCAAAGCTGTGTCCGTTGTCGGATATACTGCGGCGCAGCCACTCGCTGCATTGAACGAACAGCTCTTTTATAAGCCCCGCGCTGCGTTCTCCCTCATAGACCGTATCGGTCAGTATCTCGGATATCAGCTTTATCGCCTCGGACAGCTTGTTTTTGAGCACGCTGCAATTTACCGTAAAATACGGTCTGCACCTGTCGCTGTGTTCCGGCACGGCGTAAGCTGAGACGTTGTAGTCCAGAATGCCTATGCTGTGCTTTATCCTGCGCCTTAGTTCGGTAACTGATCTGTTCTTAGTGGGCAGCTTTCCGATAAGCTCGGTGATAAGCGAGATATCCCCCGCTTTTTCAATAGGATAGTCCGAAAGACTGAAATACAGGTTGAAATGCACCACGCCGCTTTCCGAAACCTTGTGGAACATCACCGGCACTCCCGCAAGGACGGTATTTTCAGTCCCCAATTTCTCCGGCATTGGGTCTACCTCATCTATCGATAATACCGGCAGCGTAGCCAGCGCCTCGGGAGAATCCGGGTCGGACTGCCATTTTAGCAGCGAATCGTTTTCCTCAACTATCTTTTTATAGTCCTGCTCGCTTAAAGAAGCTTTAACAGAAGCAAGCCTGCCGCGCTCCTCCTCGGCGTCCTCGGCGCCCTTTGTCTTGGAGGGGAGCAGGTACAGCCAGCAGGTGTTTTCCTTGTCTAATAATACAAACCTTAGCAGCTTATCATAATAATCGGTGTCTATCGCATTTCTGAGGCTTTCAAATAATTCGTCGTTCAGCAGATACATTTCCGGCTCGCCGCCATACAGCCATGAGCTGAGCGCGTTTATATTCCTGAGCAGACCTTGCGGTTCTTCTCCCTCTCTGGTGTTGAATTCCATACGGTTTATCGCCGCTTCCAGTTCTTCCTTGTCCAGTCCGTCTTTAAGCACCTTTTCGATAGTGTCGGAGATAACGCGCTTTATCTCATCGCACTTGTCGCGGTCGGTGTTGTAGACTCTCAGAAATACATACGGCTGCGCGATGCCGTCCATGACAGACAGACTTACGTCCTCGCCAAGTCCGTTTTGAAGTATAGCCTGCTTTAGCGGCGCTTCATTCGAGCCGGTCAGGTAAGAGCTGAGTATCATTACCGCATATATAGCCTTACGGTCGGTAAAATCGCACAGCAGCTTGCAGGCCGCCGCGTGGGTCATGCCCTTAGTGTCCATATCCTCGCCTATTGCGTAATATTCTTCAAGCTCTGCGGCGGGTACAGGCTTTTGCACCGCGATCTCATGCTTTACGCCGCTGTATTCATATTTCGAGAGATATTCCTCGTCGAGTATGGTAAGCACCCTGTCGATAGGGACTGAACCGTCAAGATATATCTTCGAGTTAGAGGGGTGGTAAAATTCCTTATGCGTCGCGGTGAACTGTTCGTATGTCAGCTCCGGTATCTTTTTGGGATCGCCGCCGGAAACGAATCTGTAGCAATTATCCGGGAACAGCAGCTTATCCATTCCGTCCTCTAAAAGCGAATCCTCCGAGGACAGCGCGCCTTTCATCTCGTTGAACACAACGCCCTTGTATATCATCTCGTCGCCGTTCGGCTCGTAATGCCAGCCCTCCTGACGGAAGATATTAGGGTTATGGTATATAGCAGGGCAGAACACAGCGTCAAGATAGACCTGCATAAGGTTCAGAAAATCCTGCTCGTTCTTACTGGATACCGGGTACACGGTCTTGTCAGGGAAGGTCATCGCATTGAGAAATGTGTTCATCGAGCTTTTCAGCAGATCGAGGAACGGTTCCTTGACCGGATATTTGTCCGAGCCGCACAATACCGAATGCTCCAGTATATGAAACACGCCGGTGTCGTCCTTCGGCAGCGTCTTGAACGCGATGGAGAACAGCTTGTTTGCCTCGCCGTTATCCAGCCAGATAAGCTCCGCGCCGTTCTTCTCATATTTCATTTTGTATAATACGGCTTTAAGCTCCGGCAATTTTTGCACCGAATACACCTTAAAGCCATGCAGAATATCTCCCTGCTTCATCTTGATCCCTCTTTTCTTTTATACCGGGCTGTGTGAGCCGCCTCACAACTACGCCTTTTCTTTACAATAAGTATATCAGATTTTTCCGCGCAGTTCAAGTGATTTTAGTAAATATATAAGCGGAGTTAAAAAGAAACTTGTCTCGCTAACCGACATTTTTCGGCATAACGGGACAAGTCCTTATTTGAAGCTAAAATTATTCCTCTATCTCCGACTGCTGATCCAACCCCAGCAGCGCCGCGGAATCCTCGCTACTGTCAAGCAATTCCACGGTTTTTAAGCTGCGGCTTATAGCTCTGCTGCGCACGCCTATCAGCTTTTCCAGCTCGTCGTCCGCCTGACGCAGACGGTTCTTCGCAGCGGCTAGCACGTCGCCGAACCTGTTGAATTCTATCTTTGCCGCCTGGAGTATCTTCCAGACCTCGCCGCTCTTTTGCTGTATCGCGAGCGTTCTGAAGCCCATTTGCAGACTGTTGAGCATCGCCGCCATGGTGGACGGCCCCGCGATATTTACCTTGTAATTCTTTTGCAGGACTTCGACCAGCCCCATATTTATGACCTCGGCGTATAGTCCCTCAAACGGCAGGAACATTATCGCAAAATCGGTGGTGTAGGGCGGCGCGATGTACTTTTCGCTTATGCTCTTTGCACAGCGCTTTATCTCCGCGTCAAGAAGTCCGCGCTTTTGCTTTATAAGCTCGGTATCGCCGCTTTCATACGCGGCGAGCAGATCGGAAAATCTGTCCTGTGGGAATTTCGAGTCTATGGGAAGATAAACCCGCTCGTCTGGCTGCGCGCCTGGGAGCTTTACCGCAAAATCCACCTTTTCGCTGCTGTTCGGTTTTACCGATTGTTGAGCGCAGAACTGCTCCGGCGCGAGTATTTCCTCCAATATTGCGCCAAGCTGTATCTCGCCGAGCGTGCCGCGCGTCTTTACGTTGGAAAGCACGTTTTTAAGATCGGATACGCCGGACGCGACGCTTTTCATTTCGCCGAGTCCTCTATGTACCTGCTCTAACCGTTCGTTCACCGCCGAGAAAGATTGCGTCAGCCGCTCGTTCAGGGTCTTTTGCAGCTTTTCGTTGACGGTATCGTTTATCTTTTCAAGACTTTGCTGATTGTCCTTTCTGAGCTTTTCAATGCTTTCGGTGTTGGACGTTTGTATCTTTTCAAGCGAGGCGGTTATGCTCGTACGGATATCGTTAAAATCCTTTTCCAGCTTTTCCAGCCGCTCGTTAGTCTGCTTTTGCTGCTGCTCCTGGGAGGAACGCAGCATATCTCCGAACGCCGAAAAATTAGCCGACACGGTCTGATGTAAGCCGTTCTGCAATTCTACCAGCAGCTTATTCTGCGATTCAAACTGCCGCCCTAACAGCTCTATCTCCCGCCTTAAAGCGGCCGTTTCCTGCTCCGATCTGTCGCTGTCGTTCGATCTGCCTTTTACAAGCATGACGGCAAGCATAATGAGTATCACCACCGCGCATATAAGCGAGATTATCTCTACTATTTCCATGTTACGTCCTTTCTGCACTTTGCCGATAAAAAAACATCGGAGCAAATTTCATTTTGCTCCGACATGGTGCGGGGAAAGGGACTTGAACCCTCACGCCAATACTGACACAAGCACCTCAAGCTTGCCTGTCTGCCTATTCCAGCATCCCCGCAAATCGCATTATCTATTATAACAGAACAGCGCTTATTTGTCAATAGTTTTTTCAAAAATTTTAGCCGCCGATAAAACATAAGCTCTTGACATGACGGTGTTTTATATGTTAAAATAAGGAAAAATCAATAAGGGAGGCTGCTGTTATGGTAGACGTAAAGGGCAGATGGGCGCTGATAACCGGCGCTGCACGCGGTATAGGTTATCTTACCGCAAAATTTATGGCGCAGCAGGGCTGTAATCTGCTGCTGCACTCCAGAAGTTTAGCGCATACCGAAAAGGTGTTAGACGAGGTAAAGGCGCTGGGTGTTTCGGCTTATGCGTTTGAGGCGGAGCTGTCCGATTTGGACGCGGTCGCAAAAATGCTGGAGGACATCGACGCGCTGGGCGTCAGAGTGGACATCGTGATGAATAACGCGGGCTTGCAGATAGCGTACCGGAACGAGTATTTCAAAACGCCGGTAACCGATTATACCGAGAGCTTTAAGATAAACACGATAGCGCCCGCGATGATATGCTATCATTTTATGCCTAAGATGATAGAAAACGGATTCGGCAGGATATTAAACACTACCAGCGGCATACGGCTGGAACCGCAGCAGGCGGGCTATTCCGCGAGCAAGGCGGCTCTTGACAAGATAACCATTGACCTCGGCTCTACCGTGGAGGGTACCGACGTAATGATAAATCTCACCGACCCCGGCTGGTGCCATACCGACCTCGGCGGGCCGAACGCACCTAACGCTCCCGAAAGCGCGATACCCGGCATAGCGGTGGGAGCGTTCGTAGATGATAAAAGATCCGGCAGATACTTAAACGCTCCGTTCTTCACCGGGCTTACCCTTGAACAGGCGGTAGAAAAAGCCGAAAAGGAATTTGACAGCCCATACGATAAGTAACAAATACCGCCCCGATCTTAACGGGGCGGTTTTTATACCTTTATCCCTTTATACCTTTATCTCATTAAGTATCTCGCCGACCTTGCCGTGTATCACAAGATCCGCCTGCTTAT
>CANRII010000092.1 GCA_947630685.1 uncultured Ruminiclostridium sp.
CTTGGGGCGGAGCCCCAAACAACTAGGGAGGGCGGGTGGGCAAAAACGCAACGCCCAAAGAGTAGGAAGATAATAAAAGAACTTTATAATGCTTACGCCAAGCAGCCAAATGCCAAGCAGCAACGTTGTGGACGTTCTGTATTTAAGAGCCATCAAGTGCCCTTCATAGAAAGCGCACGCAGGGGCTCTAGGGGAGGCAGACCCCATTGTCATCCCCCGAATCGTATATAAAAAAGAAAAACAAAAAATCACCCCTTTTTTTGGAGGCGATTCCGTTTTGTATATGTAAAGGTCAAAAGCAGAAATTGTATTTACGCGTCTTTCAGCATTTCATAAATGTTTATTATCTCTATACCCTTTTCCCTCGCCATTCTCACCGTCTGCGAAGTGCCGCTTCTTACGGTCACGCCGTCAAAATAGCACACGCAGAAATCCCCGTACTCCACTAACTTCGCGTTGCGCTTTTTCATGCAGTCGGCGGTGTAGGTATCGCTCACTATCTCGGTGGAATCGGCGCTTTCCATTATCGAATAATACATGCGCTTGTCCTCGTCGGTCCATTTCAGCGTTTGCTGCTCCGGAGGGCAGGGAAGAACTAAGTGCAGCTTTACCTGCGGGGCTTTGCGCTTCTTTTGGTAGAGTATCATGTTAGCGCATAGAGTGTCCCAGCCGAGCGCACCGCCGCAGTAAAAGTCCTGCGCGCCCTTTCGTATAAGCTCGTCTATCACTCCGTCAAGCAGCTCGTGTATCTGCGCTGCATTGTCGCCTTTAAGCCGGCGGTGACCGGTGAAACATACGTTTTTCAATATATTTTCCTCCATAAAATAAGAGCCAGCCGTATCAAGAATCAATACGGCTGACACAGGTTGACCAAGTGATCCGCGATATTCTCTTTCAGGTCTGAATAAGCCGCGGCACGATAAATTTGTTCGTTACGCAAAAAGCCTATCGAACTTAATTTTATCGCGTCAAGAGCCGCCGACATTTATCCTGCGGCTCCTGCGGACGTTGTTAAAATCAGTTGTCGGTGTTTGCTTCGATATAGTTTACAATATCGCCGACAGTCTTTATCTTAGCTACCTGATCGTCGGGTATCTCAATATCAAATTCTTCCTCAAAGCTCATGACCAGATCTACCACGTCCAGCGAATCAGCGCCGAGATCGTCGGTAATGGACGCAGACTGCGTAACCTTATCCTCATCAACATCAAGCTGATCTACAATGATAGATTTAACTTTCTCAAATACCATTATGTTTTCTCCTCCGTTTCTTAAAAAGTCCCCAAATAGGAATCTTTCCGCTATTTATTATAAGGCATAAACGAAAAATAATCAAGACTGTTTGGGATAAAAATTACAAAAAAGTTGTATAAAAAATCAGGCGGTATTTCGTCAGTTTATACAATTATTACAAATTTCATAAAAATTGCCCAAAAATCCGTATTATTCGTCAAATTCACCTATCCTGCGGAACTTCTTGTAGCGGTTGTCCAGCAGGGTGGGAATATCCACCTCCGACAGCCTTGTCACCGCGTCCATAAGATATTCCGAAATATTGTCGGCGGTAAGATTCGGGTCGTTGTGCGCGCCGCCCGCCGGCTCCGGTATTATCTTATCGCATACGCCGAAGCGTACAAGGTCGTCCGCCGTTATCTTCATCAGCTCCGCCGCCTCTTTCTCGCGGGATGGATCTTTCCACAGTATCGAGGCAAAGCCGCGCGGCGAAATTACCGAGTACAGCGCGTTTTCCAGCATGGCAAGCTCATCGCATACAGCTAACGCCAAAGCGCCGCCGCTGCCGCCCTCTCCGAGCACCACCGAGATGACCGGAGTCTTAAGCGTCATAAATTCCGCGATGTTTTCCGCGATAGCCTCGCCCTGTCCGCGCTTTTCCGCGTCTACTCCGCAAAATGCGCCGGGAGTGTCTACAAGGCATATTACCGGCCGGTGGAATTTCTCCGCCTGCTTTGCCAGCCTTAACGCCTTGCGGTAGCCCTCCGGGTGGGGCATTGAAAAGTTGCTCTTCTTGTTTTCGTCAAGATCGCGCCCCTTTACCTGCGCTATCACCGTTACCGGCACGCTGTTCAGCGTAGCTATCCCCGCGAGGATAGCCGCGTCGTCGCCGAAACGTCTGTCCCCGTGAAATTCCGTAAAGTGATGGAATATAGCGGGTATATAGTCGTTGACGGTGGGACGGTTCTTCTGACGTATTATTTCAAGCCGCTGCGTCGCGGTCAGATTAGACATAATATCACCCCTTAGGCTGCTCTTTTTTGAAATTGTGCAGTCTTAATATGTTAGACAGCGCCTTTCTCATCGACTTTCTGTCCACTATAGCGTCCACAAAGCCGCTTTCCAGCAAAAATTCCGCCGTCTGAAAGTCGTCCGGCAGCCGCTGGCGTATGGTGTCCTGTATAACTCTTCGCCCCGCAAAGCCGATAAGCACTTTCGGTTCGGCTAAAATTATATCCCCCAGACTTGCAAACGACGCGGTAACTCCGCCGGTGGTGGGGTCGGTCAGCACCGTTATATACAGTCCGCCCGCGTCGGAATGACGCTTTACCGCACCCGCGGTCTTTGCCATCTGCATAAGGGAGATTATACCCTCCTGCATACGCGCTCCGCCCGAAGCGGTAAACATTATCACCGGCAAATGCTGCTCGGTCGCGTACTCGAACGCGCGGGCTATCTTTTCGCCTACCACGCTGCCCATGCTCGCCATCATGAAGTTGGAATCCATTATGCCGATGACCGCGCGGTAGTTGCGTATCCTGCACTCTCCGGTGATTATCGCGTCGTTTATCCCGTTAGCCTCCTGCAAAGAGCGTATCTTCTTTTCGTAATCGGGAAAACCTATCGGATTCTTCGAGCGCATATTTTCGTCAAACGGGATAAAGCTGTCGGGATCCGCCGTTATCTCCAGCCTTTCTTTCCAGGTAAGCCGGGCGTGATAGCCGCATACCGGACAGGTCTTGCGCAGCGATACGAATTCGTCCATGTAAAACACGCTTTGGCAGCGCGGACATTTGAACATCAAGTCCTTTGGTATCTCCGGCGCGGGCTCTTCTCCCTGTTCGCTCTTTTCCTCGTTGAACCGATCCTTTACCATCTTGAACAGATCTTCGATCATATACTTTCTTCCTTCCTAAATGCCAATCAGCCGAAATGCTTGCGCCCGAGAAAACCGATATCGAAATCGCCTTTTTCCACGTCCTCATCTCTCAGCAGCTCAAGCTGGAAATCTATGTTGGTGATTATTCCCTCGATGAGGAATTCGCCCAGCGCTACTTTCATTTTCTGAATAGCCTCTTTGCGATCTCTGCCCTTGACTAAGACTTTGGCGATCATGCTGTCGTAATAAGGCGGTATCTCGTAACCCTGATACACCGCGGTATCTATCCTTACGCCGAATCCCCCCGGCATGTGGATGGATTCTATCTTGCCCGGGCAGGGACGGAAGCCGTGCCGCGGGTCCTCCGCGTTTATGCGGCATTCGATCACATGGCCGCTCAGCTCTATATCCGACTGCTTGTATTCAAGCGGAAGTCCCGCCGCTATTTTTATCTGAGCTTTCAGCAGGTCAACGCCGGTCACCATTTCGGTAACGGGATGCTCAACCTGTATGCGGGCGTTCATCTCCATAAAGTAGAAGTTAAGCTGCTTATCCACCAGAAATTCCACCGTGCCGGCGTTTGCGTAGCCGCACGCCTTTGCCGCACGAACGGCAGCCTCTCCCATTTTTTTGCGAAGCTCCGGCGTCATTATCGGACTGGGGCTTTCCTCCAGCACCTTTTGATTTCTCCTTTGTAATGAACAGTCGCGTTCTCCTAAGTAAATTATATCGCCCTGCTCGTCGGCGAGTATCTGTATCTCGACGTGGCGCGGGTCAACTATGAATTTTTCGATATAAATATCGTCGTTGCCAAAGCAGCTCATCGCCTCCTGCTTAGCGGCTGTAATGGCGGCTTCAAGCTCGGAATGGTCGTTTACCAGCCGTATGCCGCGTCCTCCGCCGCCCGCGCTCGCTTTCACCATTACGGGATAGCCTATGCGCTCGGCTATCACTTCGGCCTGCTCGTAGCTTTCCACCACGCCGTCGGAGCCCGGCACTACCGGAACTCCGGCTTTTATCATAGTCTGCTTGGCGTTCGCCTTGTCGCCCATAGCGTCCATCGCTTCCGCCGACGGGCCTATGAATTTTATCCCGCACTTATCGCACAATCTGACAAATGCGCTGTTTTCCGACAAAAATCCAAAGCCGGGGTGTATCGCCTGAGCGCCGGTCACCTCGCAGGCGGCAAGCAGCGCCTTAGTATTAAGATAGCTGTCCTTGCTGGGCGCGGGGCCGATGCAGACCGCCTCGTCCGCTATCTGCGCGTGCAGAGCCGTCCTGTCCGCCTCGGAATACACCGCGACGGTGCTTATCCCGAGCTCCCTACAGGCGCGTATTATCCGCACCGCTATCTCGCCCCTGTTGGCGATGAGAATTTTACTAAACATCAGCAGCTCCTCTTTATGCTTATTTAATAGCGAAGGATATCTCGGCAGATACCGCCTTTTCGCCGTTTACCGTAGCGATACCTTTTCCTATGCCGACCGGTCCTTTTACCTTGATTATCTCGACTTCAAGCCGCAGCAGGTCGCCGGGCACTACCTGACGGCGGAATTTCGCCTCTTTTACGCCGCCGAAAAAGCCTATCTTGCCCTTGTTCTCCGGCAGAGCGAGCATAGCCACCGCGCCCGCCTGAGCGAGCATTTCCAGCATAAGCACTCCCGGCACTACCGGATAGTCGGGGAAATGTCCCTTGAACCAGAACTCGTCCTCGTTCATGTATTTTGTAGCTACCACCCGCTGACCCGGCTCCATCTCCTCGATGGTATCTATCAGCAAAAACGGGTCGCGGTGCGGGATTATCTCTTTTATCTGTTCCTTATCCATTAAAGGCATGACTTTATCCGTCCTTATTTAAGTATTATAAGCGGTTGACCGTACTCCACAGCCTCGCCGTCCTTTGCCTCGATACGCTCTACAACGCCGGAGCAGTCCGCCTGTATCTCGTTCATGACCTTCATGCTCTCAATTATGCAGACCACGTCCCCCTCGTTCACCGTGTCGCCGACCTTTACAAAAGCAGGCTTGCCGGGCGCGGGCGCGCTGTAAAATGTTCCTACTATCGGGCTTTTTATCGCCTTGCCGTCGCATTGCGATACGGTCTGTACCGGCGCTTCCGTTCCGGCGGCCGCGTTTACGGTAACGCTCTGCGCTCCGGCAACGGGTATAGGCATAGGCATAGCCACAGGCGGAGGATCTTTCGGCTTGCAGCCAAGCTCCGCCTCAAAGCCGTCGTTTTTGACCTTGAGGTAGCCAAGCCCGCTTTCTTTCATTATATCTATAAGCTCTTTTACCTTGTCGATAAGCTCGTCTTTCTCGTATTGCATGTCTTTTCTCCTTATGTTTATTCCGCCGGGGCAAACGCTATGCAGGCGTTATGTCCGCCGAATCCGAGCGAATTGCTGAGCGCCGCCGTTATCTTAAGGTCGCGGCTAGAGTTTTCGGTAACATAATCAAGGTCGCATTCCGGGTCGGGAACTTTATAGCCCAGCGTGCGGTGTACCTTGCCGTTTTTTATCTCGAGCGCGGTAGCTACCGCCTCTACTCCGCCTGCCGCGCCGAGCAGATGTCCGGTCATGGACTTAGTGGAGTTTATAGCGATATCCTTTGCATGTTCGCCGAATACCAGCTTTATCGCCGCCGTTTCGGTTCGGTCGTTTATCGCGGTGGAGGTTCCGTGCGCGTTGATGTAATTGAACTTCTCCGGTGCTATGCCGGATTCCTTAACGGCAAGCTCCATCGCCTTTGCTCCGCCGAGTCCCTCCGGGTCGGGGCTGGTTTCGTGGTATGCGTCGCAGGTAGCGCCGTAGCCTGCCACCTCGGCGTATATCTTAGCGCCGCGCGCCTTTGCGTGTTCATATTCCTCCAGCACGACGATACCGCAGCCGTCGCCGAGAACAAAACCGCTGCGCTCCGCGTCGAACGGTATGCTCGCGCGGTCGGGGTCGGTGGACTTTGTGATAGCGTGCATGTTATTGAAGCCCGCGTAAGCAAAGCCTATCGAGCATTTTTCGGTGCCGCCCGCTATCGCCATATCTATATAGCCGTTCTTTATCGCGTGGAACGCCTCTCCTATCGCGTGAGTGCCGCTTGCGCAGGCGCTTACCGTGCAGTAATTTACGCCCTTGAAGCCGGTGCGTATCGCTACCGTGCCCGCCGCCATGTTTCCTATCATCATTGGTATCGTGAATACCGATACGCGGCCGTTGCCCTTATTATGATAAGTCAGCATCTGCTCCTGGGTCGTTTCCATGCCGCCGATACCGGAGCCGATTATCACGCCGCAGCGGTAGGGGTCCATATCCTTGAAATCCGTGCCGGCGTCCTCTAAAGCCTTCATAGCGGCATACACCGCGTACTGTGTGATTATATCGGTGCGGCGCAGCTCTTTTTTGTCGAAATATTCCGACGGGTCGAAATCCTTTACCGACGCTTTTATATTAAGCTCCTCGCTCTGCCCGGGGAACCATTGTTCTAATGTAAAGCCGTGCTTTCCGTTGTCCAGGCTGTTCCAGAAATCCTCCACGGTGTTTCCTATCGGGCTTACCACCCCGAGGCCGGAGATAACTACTCTGCTCATGTTTATTCCTTTCCTTTCGTCACATTGACAATCCGCCGCTTATCTCGATGACCTGTCCGGTCACATAGCTTGCATCGGGTGAGGCAAGGAAAGAAACGACGCCCGCTATCTCCTCCACCTGTCCGTATCTTTTCAGCGCTATCTGTCCGAGTATCGCCGCTTTCATCTCGTCGGAAAGCTGCGCGGTCATCGGCGTGTCGATAAAGCCCGGAGCTACCGCGTTGCAGGTTATCCCGCGCGAGCCGAGCTCCTTGGCGGTGGTCTTTGTCATGCCGATTATCGCCGCTTTGGATGCGGAATAGTTCATCTGCCCCGCGTTGCCGTAAACGCCCGCCACCGACGACAGGTTTATTATCCTGCCGCTGCGCTGCTTCATCATCACCGAGCCGGTGAATTTCGTCATGTTGAAAACGCTTTTCTGATTTACCGAGATGACAAGGTCGTAATTTTCCTCGCTCATTCTCGCTAAAAGCCCGTCGCGGGTGATACCGGCGTTGTTTACCAGCACGTCTATAGTGCCGAACCGCGCCTTTATCTTTTTGACCATATCCTCGCATTGATCGTGCTTTGATACGTCGGCGGCGAATATCTCGCATTCCACGCCGAGCGCTTTTATCCTGTCGGATATATCGTTATTATCAAAGCAGCTTTGCGAAATATCGTTCAGCGCTATGTTATAGCCGTCCTTTGCGAGTCTTTCGGCTATCGCGGCGCCTATGCCGCGAGCCGAGCCTGTAATTACAGCGGTTGCCATTTTTTCCGTCCTTTCGTCAGTCGCGATTGCCGAGCAGCTTTTCGGCTCCGTCGAACATTTCTTCTATTATCTCTTTTGCGGGTTGAACTTTTTTTACCATTCCGGCGATAGCGCCGCATAAGAACGAGCCCTCTTCAAGATTGCCGTCCTGCACCGCTTTTCTAAGCGAACCTACCGTCAGCTCCTCGAACTCCTCCGGAGTTATCGAACCGGAGTTTTCGCCGTTCGCTAACTTTTTGGAAAACTTTGTCTTAAGATTGCGGCAGGGATGACCGGTGTATCTTCCGGTAACTATGCTGTCGGTGTCCTTTGCGTCCACTACCAGCTGTTTATAGGTGGGATGTATCTGACATTCCTCGGCGGCAAGGAAGCGTGTGCCTACCTGAACGCCCTCGGCTCCGAGCATAAAGCTTGCGGCTATGCCTCTGCCGTCCGCTATACCGCCCGCCGCGATGACGGGTATATCCACCGCGTCTGCTACCTGAGGAACAAGGCACATGGTGGTATTTTCACCGATATGGCCGCCGGACTCTGTACCCTCGGCTATCACCGCCGCCGCTCCGGAACGCTCCATGCGCTTTGCGAGTGCCACGCTCGGCACTACCGGTATCACTTTTATC
>CANRII010000093.1 GCA_947630685.1 uncultured Ruminiclostridium sp.
GCTGCGTGCTTATCGGCGGAGAGACCGCGGAGCATCCCGGACTTATGCCGGAGGACGAATACGACCTCGCGGGCTACTGCACCGGTATCGTGGACAAGGAAAAGATAATAGACGGCAAGGACATGAAGCCGGGCGACATAGTTATCGGGCTTGCGTCGAGCGGCGTACATTCAAACGGATTTTCCCTTGTCAGAAAGATATTCGACATCAATTCCAAGCAGACGCTGATGTATTGTCTTGAGGACGGCAGAACACTCGGCGAAACGCTGCTTGAACCGACGAAAATATATGTAAAGCCCATGCTCAAGCTGATGGAAAGTATAAACGTCAAGGGCGTTTCCCATGTAACGGGAGGCGGGTTCTACGAGAACATACCGCGTTCTATCCCCGACGGTCTTACCGCAAAGATAACCAAGGGCAGCTATGAAGTGCCCGCTATCTTCAAGCTCATGCAAAAGGCGGGCGACATCAGCGAGCACGATATGTACAACACCTTTAATATGGGTATAGGAATGACCGCTATAGTTGACAAGGACGACGCGGACAAAGCGGTCGAGCTGCTGCGCGGCGAGGGCGTCAACGCCTGCTGCATAGGCGAAATAGTAAGCGGCGACGAGGGGATAATAATAGTATAATGAAAAGAATTGCTGTACTGGTATCCGGCGGCGGGACGAATTTACAGGCGCTTATAGACGCGGAGCACAACGGACTTTTTGGCGAAAACGGCAAAATAACGCTGGTGATAGCCTCCAAGCCCGGCGTATATGCTTTGGAAAGAGCCGCAAACAACAATATCCCTGCTACGATAATACCGAGAAAGGAATATCCCGACGCTGCGTCTTATACCAAAGCAGTCACCGACGCGCTGCTCAAAGAAAAGGCGGATATAGTAGTGTACGCGGGATTCATGACGATACTCGATCGGCAGATAACCGAGGCGTTTCCTTATAAGATGATAAACGTCCACCCCGCGCTGATACCGTCGTTTTGCGGCAAGGGATATTACGGGCTGCACGTCCACGAAGAGGCGTTAAAGCGCGGCGTAAAGCTGAGCGGCGCTACCGTGCATTTTGTCACCGAGGAGTGCGACGGAGGCCCGATAATCCTGCAAAAGGCGGTCGAGGTCAAAAACGGCGACACGCCCGAAACATTGCAAAAGCGCATAATGGAGCAGGCGGAATGGAAGATACTGCCGGAGGCGGTCAGACTGCTCTGCGAGGATAAAGTGACCGTAAAGGACGGAATAGCGACAATTAAAGATGAATGAGGATAAATTCAGCGGAAAGGCCGACAATTACGCTAAATACCGCCCCTCCTACCCTGCGGCGGTCATAGACCGGCTGTATGACAAAACGCACGCCGATACAGTCGCCGATATAGGCGCGGGAACGGGAAAATTCACGCAATGCCTTACAACAAAGCCGTGGGAGATAATTGCGGTAGAGCCTAATCCCGACATGCTTAAAAAGCTGAAAAGCACGGTACCCGGCATAAAATACATTCAGGCATCGGCGGAAAATACCGGACTTGCGGATAATTCCGTTTCGCTTGTCACAACGGCGCAGGCGTTTCATTGGTTTGACGAGCAGAGATTTAAGGCGGAATGTCAGCGTATACTTTCCCCCCGGCGGAAAGCTTGCGATAATCTTCAACGAACGCGCAAAGACAGGTCTTTCGGCAAGGCGCGACGATATCTGTATGAGATACTGCGGAGCGTTCCACACCGGACACATCGGCAAGCGGGACTCGGGCGAGGGCGATAGGTTTCTTAAAAACGAGTATTTCTCGTCTGTCGAGCTGCTGCGCGTCGAAAACACAGTACCGTTTGACATGGAGCGATTTATCGGAGATACGCTCTCGCGCTCCTACGCGATAAACGAAAGCGATGAAAGCTATAATGAGTTTATAAACGAGCTTAAAGCCGCTTTCAACGAATTTGAGCAGGACGGCGTTGTAATGATGCCGTATAATACATCGTGCTATTTAGGCACGTTATAACATGAACGGAGGAAAATATGGAGATCAGGACTATCAAAGACGAGCTTAATTCGCTTGAGTACCACGGCAGAGGCATTCTCATAGGGAAAAGTCCCGACGCTAAAAAAGCGGTTATCGCCTACTTCATCATGGGAAGAAGCGAAAACAGCCGCAACCGCGTATTCATTGAGGACGGCGACGGCATACGCACGCAGGCGTTTGACGAATCCAAAATGACCGACCCGCATCTTATCATCTATGCGCCGGTAAGAGTGCTCGGCAACAAGACTATAGTTACCAACGGCGACCAGACCGATACCATTTACGAGGGAATGGACAGGCAGCTCACCTTTGAGCAGTCGCTGAGAACGCGCGAGTTTGAGGACGACGCTCCGAACTACACGCCGAGGATATCCGGTATAATTCATCTTGAAAACGGTACTATGAACTTTGCCATGTCCATTATCAAGAGCGCGGACGGCGACGGTTCTTCCTGTCAGAGGTACACCTACGCTTATAACGACCCTATCGCGGGAAGAGGAAAGTTTATCCACACCTATAAAGCGGCGGGCGATCCCCTGCCCAGCTTTGAGGGCGAGCCGAAGACCCTTGAAATTCCCGATACCGATATAGACGGCTTTACCAAGCTGGTATGGGATAATCTGAACAAGGACAACAAGGTGTCGCTTTTCACCCGCTATATCGACATTGAGACCGGCAAATATGAAAGCCGCATAGTAAATAAGAACAAGTAATTATTGCTTACTTGCAAGGTATAAGTACGGATTTTAAGGAGGAAAAAATGAACGAACTGGAACTTAAGTACGGCTGCAACCCCAATCAGAAGCCGTCAAGGATATTTATGGAAAACGGCGGCGAGCTGCCTATCGAGGTATTGAACGGCAAGCCCGGCTACATCAACTTTATGGACGCATTCAACGGCTGGCAGCTTGTAAAGGAGCTTAAAGCCGCAACGGGTATGCCCGCGGCGACGTCCTTTAAGCATGTTTCACCCGCCGGCGCGGCTATCGGTCTGCCGCTGAGCGACACGCTTAAAAAGATATACTGGGTAGACGACCTCGGAGAGCTTTCTCCCCTTGCCTCGGCTTATGCAAAAGCAAGAGGCGCGGACAGAATGTCCTCTTACGGCGACTTCATCTCGCTGTCGGACGTCTGCGACGTTCCCACCGCTAAGATGATACAGCGCGAGGTATCGGACGGCGTTATCGCTCCGGGCTATGAACCGGAGGCGCTGGAGATACTCAAGTCCAAGAGAAAAGGCACATATAATATTATAAAGATAGACCCGGATTATGTACCGGAGGATATCGAGCATAAGCAGGTGTTCGGCATTACCTTTGAGCAGGGGCACAATTCGCTGGTGATAGACAACGAAATGCTTTCAAACGTCGTTACCGAAAATAAGAACATACCGGACAGCGCTAAAAAGGATCTGCTTATCGCGCTTATCACGCTGAAATACACCCAGTCAAACTCGGTGGCTTATGCCTGCGGAGGTCAGGCAATAGGTATCGGCGCGGGTCAGCAGTCAAGGATACATTGCACCAGACTTGCCGGTACAAAGGCGGACAACTGGTATTTAAGGCAATGTCCTAAGGTAATGGAGCTTCAGTTTATCGACAGCATAAAGCGCGCCGACAGAGATAACGCCATCGACCTTTATATCGGCGAGGATTATATGGACGTGCTTGCCGACGGCGCTTGGCAGAACATTTTTAAGGTAAAGCCGGAAATATTCACCCGCGAAGAAAAGCGTGCGTGGCTGGACACCATGAAGGGCGTTTCGCTCGGTTCGGACGCATTCTTCCCGTTCGGCGACAATATAGAAAGAGCGCATAAGAGCGGCGTGGAATATATCGCACAGCCCGGCGGCTCTATCCGTGACGACAACGTTATCGATACCTGCAACAAATACGGCATTGCAATGGCGTTTACCGGTATCAGACTGTTCCATCATTGATTTTTTAGGAAAGTGAAAGATATGAAAAAGCTGGCTGCTGTGGCGGCGCTTGCCGTTATGCTGCTTTCTTCCGGCTGTTCAAACGCCGATACAAGCACAGTTGAAACCTCGGGAAACGAACCTGCTGTCGGGATAAGCTATGACAAAAGATTCGATCTGACGTATGAAGAAGATGATTTTATAATTCGTGCCAGCGACGAATGGGAATTCTTTTCGCAAGAGGGCGCGGATTGTTCGTTTCAGTATTTGCCGGATAAAAAAATAACGGAAGACGACACAATCTCCACGGTCGTCGGGATACAAAAGCTCAACTCCGGCGGTCTTACTCTGAGAGATTATGCCGAATCCATGAGAAAAGCGTATGACTCGATATATACTATAACCGAAGAGGGAGAACAGCAAATATCCATATACGACGGCTATTACTTCAAGCTGAAATATCCGGAAGATGGGCTGGACGACATTTTCCTTATGCAGGAATTTATAGTAGAGGGCGAGGACGCATTTATATTCAATGTGACCTGCCTTAAATCCGACACCGATAAAATCCTGCCGGAGGTTGCCGATTTATTTAACACATTTGAAATAAAATAAAACCACATTCCACTTAAAAGGACAGAAACATGAGCGACTACAGATACCAAAAAATCGAACCGAAAGACCGTTATTACATGAAATACTCGCGGGAGGGCGGGGTTTTAAGGCTCCTGCCCTTTTGGTTCTTTCCGATAATTACAGCGGTAATTTTTGCGGTGATATTTGCCGAGTGCTTCGCTGTATATGACCTTCTGCACATCGCAGATATGTTTATTAAGGCACGACCGATCGTTGTAGGTATAATGATCGGCTTTGTCGGTCTGTTCTTGTTAAATCTTCTTTTCTCCGGACGCAGATGGTACTACAATGTTGAAGACACCTATCTCAGGATATACAACGGGCGAAAATTTATCGTATTTCAGTATAAATCGGTCGCAAGCATTGAGGGCAGGCCGTTAAAGCTGTTGAGAAATCATGTTCTGCTTGTCACGGTGGACTGCGCTCCTATGGGCAAGAAGAAATACCTGTACATCTTTCCGAGGAGCACCAACGAATATACGCTTGAAAACTCTGTCTTCGGCATATTGCAGAAAAAAGTCGATGAGTTAAAGCAAGGCGGCGTTCCGGTACAAAATCATACAGCAGGTGTGGACGAGCTCGGACTGCCCGCCGTTTCAGCGCGGGAAATGCTCTCACAGCCGCAGCCGGCGTATTTTGAGCAGCCTTTGCCTGCGGTGGAAAGCCTGAACGTTTACGAACCGGAAGTACCGCAGGAAACGCAGCAGCCGATATTCAGCGACCCTATCTCCGGCAAGGCTGTATACAACGGCTCGGAACGCTTTGATATGTTCGATATAGTCGGCTCCGGTGTGTTTTATCTGTATAAAACCTATTATAAGATAATGCAGGCGGCGTCTATACTGCTTGCAGCTGCGATAGACGCGGGCGCGGTGATAAACTATCTGCTTTATCCGAACGATCATACCCGCATAATCGCATGGGTGCTTTTCGCGCTGGCAATATCGTTCTTTGCGGGAGTGGCGGTGACGTTTTTGAAAAACGGTCAGCGGTGGAAATACTCCGCGGAATTTGACTGCATACATCTGTTTAGAAACAACGAGGAGCATATAATATACTACAGAAATATCCTTACGGCGTACCACGAGGAAATAACGATAAGGAACAAGCCCTACGGCGCAAGGGTAACGTTGGAGCATCTCACCGTTCACGGCAGAGAGCTGCTGGAATTCACCTGCGTTTACAACGGTAAGAAAAGGAGCGACAGGAACTACGAGCATACGCCGTTCTATATAATCGAACAAAAATGCGGCAGAGAAAGGAGCAAGCGGTATGGATAATTTTCGTGACCCGCTGAATGACAGGTTTGAATTCAGGCAGAGCGGAAATTTTTACATGAGGACAAAGCATGCTCATACCATCTACTTTTTTGTCATAGTTACCGCTGTACTTATCTCATTTTTATTTCCGACCCTGCTTATGTGGCTGACCGGCGTTACTCCCGGTTCTGACAGATTCGGTTATTTTTTAGGATACTACGGGCTGACCTCGGGATTTGTCGTGCTGGTGGTATGGGCGGCGGCTCTGATAGTTATTAATATTATACGGCACGGTCAAAAGTGCAGCTACACCGCGGACGAAAACGGGCTGAAGCTGTATTGCGGCTGGCGGCACGCTGAATACCGCTACGAGGACGTGAAGTTCGTCACCTATATCCCTATAACCGAGTTTGGCAAAATGGCGGGATATACCGTAAAGATACTTACTACGGACGGCAATACCGATGAATATTTGTATTTATCCCCTTATAAGGGAAAGCTGATAACTCAGGAGAGCACGCCGTTTTATCTATTGCAGCATCCACCGATGGCTATGGAAGAGGCTAAGCGAAAAGAAACGGGCATAGTGTTCTGAACGGTAAAAATATGAAACGAGATTATGAAATACTTGACGACAGATTTGAATACAGGCAAAGCGGAAATATGCAGCTGCGCTCGGAGCTTGCCCGCGTGCTGTCGATAGCCGCGTTTTTATCGGCGGCAGCGCTTACGGCGTTATCGGTCGTGTTCTGGATATGGTCGATGAAGATAGATTTTTCCGACGACAACTATCTTAACCTTATAGCGCCGGTATTCCTGCTTATAATGACCGCTATCGGCAGTCTTGTACTGTGGACTGTTTCCATACTTTCGATAAGGCGCTGGCTGAAAGGCGGGCTGTATCACTACGAGGCGGACGGCAAGGGAATAAAAATAGAATTCAAAAACCGCGTCGATGTGATAAAGCGGGCGGACGTTGTTTCGGTGGATTTTAAGAAAATAAAGAGCTTCGGGCTGGCGGACGCGTTCCACGTCATTATTGAAACGGTACAGGGACAAACCTATAAATACTGTTACGTTCCGCCGTATAAGGGCATTATGAACAAGCCGGAGGACTCCCCTTTTTACGCGCTTACCCGAAAGGAAAAACCGATAGAAGATATCGGGATAATTTACTGACAAACACGGCGCAAGCCGAAAATATATTTTTACGAAAGGAAAAGAATATGAACATACTGGTCGTAGGCGGCGGCGGAAGAGAACACGCGATAATCGCCGCGCTGAGAAAATCTCCCAAGTCGGAAAAAATATACGCCGCTCCCGGCAACGGAGGAATATCAAAATACGCCGAATGCTTTGACGTAAAAGCTACCGACGTAGAAGGAATAGTAAACCTTGCCAAGCAATTAAAGCCGGATTATGTTTTTGTCGCTCCGGACGATCCTTTGGTAATGGGCATGGTGGATAAGCTGAACGAAAACGGCTTCAAGACCTTCGGGCCTAAGGCTAACGCGGCTATAATAGAGGGCAGCAAGGCGTTTTCCAAGGAGCTTATGAAAAAATACGGTATACCTACCGCCGATTATCAGACCTTTACCGACGCAAAAAAAGCGATAGAATACATAAAAAGCAAAAACACCTACCCTACCGTTATAAAGTGCGACGGATTGGCGCTCGGCAAAGGGGTCATATTAGCTGAAACCGAAACCGAGGCCGTTGAGGCCGTAAACTCCATAATGGTAGACGGCAAATTCGGCAGCTCCGGCAATACGATAGTAATAGAGGAATTCCTCACGGGGCCGGAGGTATCGGTGCTGGCGTTTACCGACGGCAAGACCGTAAAGCCTATGATATCCTCCATGGATCACAAAAGGGCTTATGACGGCGACAAGGGTCTTAACACCGGCGGAATGGGTACGGTAGCGCCAAATCCGCACTATACCCCGGCGATAGCGCAGGAATGTTATGACAGGATATTCCTGCCGACTATCAAAGCTATGCAGGCGGAGGGCAGACCGTTTTCCGGCTGTCTGTACTTCGGTCTTATGCTGACACCGAACGGGCCCAAGGTGATAGAGTACAATTGCAGATTCGGCGACCCCGAAACGCAGGTAGTATTGCCGCTGCTCAAAACCGATATGTGCGACATTATCGAAGCGGTATACGAACAGCGCCTTGACAGT
>CANRII010000094.1 GCA_947630685.1 uncultured Ruminiclostridium sp.
GTTGAGCGGCAGGTTTCACCGACTGGGTAGCAGGCTGTACCGATTGAACGGCAGGTTTCACCGACTGGGTAGCAGGCTGTACCGGCTGTTCCTCCGGTTTATCCATATATTTTATACGCGATTTTGGCAGCACCTTTCTCAATACCCTTTCCAGCTCCGGAGTTTCGACCGGCTTGGACAAAAATTCATCAAAGCCCTCCCGCAGGAACATTTCGCGCGCGCCGCTCACCGCATTTGCGGTAAAAGCCACCGCCGCGAACGTATCCTTAGATGTGCTTTTCAGCTTTCTTATTTGTTTAAGCGCTTCGATGCCGTCCATTTCCGGCATCATGTGATCCATAAGGATAAGGTCAAATTCCTCGTTTTGGCATATCTCAATGGCCTCCGCGCCGCTTCCTGCGGTATGGACGTCCATATTATAATCTTTAAGTATTCCCTCCGCTACCATTCGGTTCATCGGCTCGTCGTCCACTACCAATACCCGAACGTCGGGACAGAGCATACGCATGTTATGGATAGGCTCGCCGCTTTTTACGGAGGAATTTAGCATATTCACTACAGGCAGCGCATAAAACGGCTTGTAAAGCACTTTCACCCTGCTGTTCTTCCTCGGAAGATAACCGGCGCTCGCCACTACTATCACCTGTATGCCGTCGTCCAGCGATTCTAAATAATCGGCGGCGGACTCGTATTCCTCCGCGGCAATGAACAAATGGGTCAGCCGATAGGTAGATACCAGAGTTTCCACCTCGTCGGCGGCAAATACCCTATGTATAGGTATATCCAACTCGCGCGCGGTATTCGCTATCATCTCATTATAGAATTTCTTGACCTGCGGTATCTTATATTTTTCCGGTATAAGGTAGCAGCCGAGGCAAAGTCCCGACGGGTCGGATATCTTCATCGCGGCGGATTCGTCCGATATTTTCTGAGGTATGCTTACCGTCACGGTCGTTCCTGTGCCGACGCCGCTTTCCACGTGGATAAATCCCTCCATCGCCGACACCATTCCGTATACTATCGGCAATCCCAGACCCAGCCCGCCGACTTTGCGCTCGCGCCCGCCGCTGGACTGGTAGAACCTCTCGGTTATCTTGGAAAGACTTTCCGCGTCCATTCCTATTCCGGTATCCCTCACCTGTATGCACAAATTTACGCCGTACTGTTTCCTTATCGTATATATCCTGACGTAAACGCCGCCCTCCTCGGTAAACTTAAGAGCGTTTTCCACTAAATGCGTTATTATGCGTTTTACTTTTTTGCCGTCGCCAATTAGTACGGAGGGCATTTTCGCATCCACGTCGAAAATAAGCTCCAGCCCCGCTCCGACGTCGTTCATTTTATTTTCGGTTATGACGTCGTTTACCAGCGAGGTTATCATATAGCTGTCCTCGCCCGCGGTCATTCTTCCGGTATCTATCTCGGTATAATCCAGTATATCCTCTATCTGATTAAACAATCTGTAGCCCGCTTTCCGAACGGAAAGCAGGTTTTCTCTTTTTACGCTGTCAGTCTCGTTTTTGAGCATAACGGCGGTAAGACCCGTCACCGCGTTTATCGGCGTGCGCAGCTCATGCGAAACGTTGGTTAGAAAATCCTCCGTGCGGCGGTTTTCCTCCTCCAGCTTTTCTATCATCTGCGCGGTCTCTCTTTGCTCGCTCCTGCGCCGCTCTCGAAGCAGCTTCGCTATATAAACGGCGAGCAGCACCAGCAAGCTGTTTACGACCAGCCGCGTTATGGATTCCGCCGTAAACTGAAAGCTTAGCTTCGGCACAAATACAAGGCTGCATATCATCACGCCGAAATAAAACAGCGCGCTGATATTTACCAGATCGTAAGATCCCGTTACAAAATACAGCGTCATCAAGGCAATAATTATCGGCGCCGCCATATATATACTGCTCTCGTGCAGCCCGTAATAGATAAAGCCGTGCATTGCAAGCGCAAAATACAGCCACTTTTCAACTACCGCCGGCACCTTGCCGATAACGTGTACGGCAAAGCATACGGCAAGCTCTCCGAGCAGCTGGAACACCATCCATTGTTCCCACTTCATCAGGATGATCTCCGTACACAAAGCCGCCGCCATAGCGCTAAGGCATATCAACACTATAAGGTGCATAGTGCGCTTTTTTCCTGCTTGTACATCAGATCACCGCCTACTTTTCTCTCATCTCATAATCCTTATCGGCGTCTATCATCGCAAGCATGATATCCGCAAATATCGGGTCAAACTGTTTGCCCTTGCCTTTTTCCAGCTCACCGCGCACCATATCCTGCGGTATTACTCCTCTGTACGCCCTTTTAGAGCTCATGGCGTCGTAAGCGTCCGCCACCGCGATTATCCTGGCCTCTACCGGTATATCCTCTCCCGCCAGTCCGTCGGGATAGCCTTTCCCGTCGTATCGCTCGTGGTGGTATCTCGCGCCGGTAACCAATTTTGGAAATTCCTGTATCCTGCTGAGTATGTTATCGCCCAGCACCGGGTGAGTTTTCATTATCTCGTATTCTTCCTCGGTAAGACCGGACGGCTTATTTATTATCGCGTCGGGTATTCCTATCTTTCCCACGTCGTGCAAAAGCCCTATCATGTATATCTCGTCCTGCTCGTCCTTTGAAAAGCCCGCCAGCGACGCTATCCTGCGGGAATAATCCGCCACCCGCGCGGAATGGCCGTTGGTGTATGTGTCCTTTGCGTCTATCGCGCCGGAAAGCGCCATGACTATCTGTATCGACAGCTTTTCCAAACGGTTGCTCTGCACCGTGACCTCGTAAGTTTTTTCCTCTACTTCGTGCGCAAGATCCGCCTGTAATCGGGTAAGCTCTATTATATGGCTTATCCTCAGCAGCAGCACGTCCGGCAAAAAAGGCTTTTTGATAAAATCTATCGCCCCCGCTTTAAGGCAGCGCGTTTCGGTATCGCTGTCGTCGTCGGAGGTGAGAAAGATCACCGGTATATTCGCCGTCGCCTCGTTTTCCTTTATCAGGGCAATAGTTTGAAACCCGTCCATGCCCGTCATGTAAACGTCCAGCAGGATAAGCTCCGGTTTATTCGATTGTAAAAACCTTATGGCGGCCTCGCCCGATTTCACGCAGCTTATGCGCATGCCCTCGGCGCTGAGTATATTATTCGCCATAGTAAGGTTTGAAACATCGTCGTCTACGACCAGTATCCAGCTGTCCATGATCTGCACTCCGTCCGCCGAATCGCCAAACCGTTTTACGGTCATATCCCTATATTAAAAAATTTGTCCAAAAACAATTATAGTCCATGCTAATTATACTCTTATTTGCAAAAAATGTCAATATTTTTTTGCTACCGGACAGAAATAGAAAGTTAATAATTTTACATAATAAAAAAGCTCCGCCGTACAGCGATTTTTCGCCAAATTTTACATGTTATAAATCGAAAATGCGCGTAAATAATAAGTGTGCAAGGTCAAAAGACATTGCACTAACGCAATTTTAATGGAGGAAATTGATATGTCCAGCAATAACAACAACAGAAACAAGGCAGCTCTGAACGGTATAAAGATGCAGGCTGCTAATGAAGTAGGCGTACCTCTGAAGGACAACGGATACAACGGCGACCTCACCGCTAAGCAGGTAGGCAGCGTTGGCGGTCAGATGGTAAAGAAAATGATCGAATCCTACGAAAACGCTAACAAGTAACACTTAACAACGAAGCCCTGCGCGTATTGCGTAGGGCTTCAAATTTTATTCATATGAATATTTATCCCGCATTTTTACCGCGAGCTTATCGCAGCGCTCGTTTTCGGGGTGTCCGGCGTGACCTTTTATCCAGCGAAATTCCACCTTGTGCATATCCAGCAACGGCAGCAGCTGTTCCCAAAGGTCTACATTCTGCGCGGGAGATCTATCGGATTTTATCCAGCCCTTTTTCTTCCAGCCGTATACCCAGCCTTTTGTGATACTGTCTACCACATACCGGCTGTCGGTGGTGAGGATAACCTCGCAGGGGTATTTCAGCGCGGACAATGCCGAGATCACTCCCATAAGCTCCATGCGGTTATTGGTGGTGGAAGGCTCTCCGCCGGATATTTCCTTTTCCTTTCCCATGCAGCGCAGTACCGCCGCATATCCTCCCGGGCCGGGATTATGGCTGCAAGCGCCGTCCGTGAATATTTCCACCAGCATATATTATCCTTTCTCCGCGGCTTTTTCATTTCCGCCGAATATACGGGCGGACGCTTTTCTTTGCACTTTCAGTATAAACCCGCACAGCCGCCGCTCGTTAAGTCCGATAGCGACCGACGTCAGCAGCGTTATTCCCACGCAGATAAGCAGCACTATGATTATCGGCGTCGGCAGCATCTTAAGATCCAGCAGCATATCGCCCAGCAGATATATGCCCAGCGCAAAGCCACCCATCAAAAACGCCAGCAGCCCTATCTTCCACGGCTTTAACGGTATACATACCCTTATCAGCACCACGAACGCCGCAAAGCCTATCGCGATTATCGCCAGCGTTCCGGCATACGGCTCAAACTCGGCATAGCTCATTATCCCGGCAGAATCCAGCACCGTCCGCGCTATCGCTATAAGCACGAAATTGAGCGTCATTATAAGCCCGTACAGCACCGAACGCGGCAATACGTTATCTATGAACCTGCCCTTTACTATATTGAAATTCGGTTCTAACGCAAGGATAAAGGACGGTATGCCGTTTGTAAATACGTTTATCAAAGTGAGCTGTATCGCCTGGAGCGGGTACGCCATAGGCATAAAGCAAAACATCAGCGCCGCTAAAAACGAATAGACCGTCTTGTATAAGAACAGCGTGCCGGAACGCTCGATATTATTTATCGAACGTCTGCCCTCGGCTACTATTTTCGGCATGGAGGCAAAGTTTGAATCCAACAATACGATATTAGACACGTTGCGCGCCGCGTCGCTGCCCGACTGCATAGCCACCGAGCAGTCCGCCTCTTTGAGCGCGAGCACGTCGTTTACGCCGTCGCCGGTCATCGCCACCGTATGCCCCTGCGCTCTTAGCGCCTTGATAAGTCCCAGCTTCTGATCCGGCGTTACCCGTCCGAATATGCGGTATTTTTCCGCCGCCTCGGTAAGCTGCTCGTCTGTTTTTATCAGCGACATATCTACATAATTATCGCTGTCGGCAAGCCCCGCGCGCCTTGCCACGCCGGACACCGTCACCGGATTGTCGCCGGAGATTATCCTGATATCCACGCCCTGCTCGGCAAAATATCTAAGCGTTTTAGGCGCTTCTTTTCTTATCTTGTCGCTTATCTTGATAAGCGCCGCGGGTACTATCCCGTCCGGCAGTTCTTTATTTTCATAATCGGGGCAGTTTGCGGAATAAGCGATAAGTATAACGCGGTATCCGCCCTCCGATTCCTTTTCTATCCTTTCTTTCAGCTGCCGCGGCATTTTTTCTTTAAGGATAAATTCCGCCGCGCCCATTATATAAGTGATATTGTCATATTGTGCAAGGCTCCACTTTTTCGCGGAGGAAAACGGTATGCTGCCAAGGCACTTCCTGCCGCTGTCGGAGGGATATTTTGCTTTTATCGCCTCATAAGTGGGGTTTTTATCGTTCAGCGCCGACATCAGCGCGGTTATCATCTCGTCGGGATCACTATCCTCTAGTGGGATAACGTCCGTCACCTCCATGCTCCCCTCGGTTATAGTGCCGGTCTTGTCAAGACACAATACGTCCACCCGCGCAAGCGTTTCCACACAGTATAGATCCTGCGCTAACGTCTTGTTAGTCGCAAGCCTTATCACGCTGACCGCCATTACCATGCTCGCCATAAGCACAAGTCCCTCCGGTATCATGCCTATTACGGCGGACACCGTAGACACTACCGCCTCGGCGAAGGTAGAGCCGTTAAACAGCATCTCCTTGCCGAACATCAGCAGTATCATCGGGATTATGCAGATACTTATCACTTTAAGCACGTTATTTATGGATTTGAGCATTTCGGAATTGTTTTTCTTTATGTATTTCGCACCGCTGGTTATCTTAGTCGCGTAATTGTCGCTTCCTACCCGTATCGCCTGCGCTTTCGCGTCGCCGCAAACGACAAAAGAGCCGGACAGCAGCTCGTCGCCCTCCCGCTTGGTGACCGGGTCGCTTTCACCGGTTATAAGGCTCTCGTTCACCTCTATCTCGCCGCTTCTTACAACGCTGTCCGCGCATATCTGGCTGCCCGCGCCGAGCAGCATAAGCTCGTCGAGCACTACCTCGCTTACCGGTATGATCTCCTGCTTTCCGTCGCGAAGCACCGTCGCTTTGGGTGCGGAAATAAGCGAAAGCCTGTCCACCGCGCGTTTTGAGCGTATCTCCTGAAATATACCTATCGCGGTGTTGCATATTATCACGCCTAAAAACAGGCAGTTTTTAAGAGAGCCTACCGCCACTACAAAAGCGGCAAGCACGACGTTTATAAAATTGAAAAAGGTAAAGCAGTTATCTATAAATATCTGCTTTATTGATTTACTGGGTATGTTGAAATCTCCGTTTATCCTGCCGTCCGCCGCGCGTTCTCTTACCTGCTGCGCGGACAGTCCCATATCCATATCGGTAAATTTGTCCTGCATATCTTCGCTTTCTCCGTCCGTTTGACGGGTGATGAATAAATTTCATTATACAGTATACCATTTATATGTGAAAATTGCAAGAATATTTTGAATAATAGCATAGGCATGCGGGAGTCGAACCCAAGTCGGTTTTTACGGGCATCTTTCCGCCAATACTGCGTCAACCTCGCTCGGCATACGCAAGTATGCCTTCGTTCGGTTTCCTTGTCTTGACGAAAATCTGCTCCGTAAAAACTGCTATGCACCTCACGGCGAGAGATTTTGGAGATAGTTTTGTTCCTTGCTCCGCAGGCAGGCGGCTAGCCTGCCTGCGGAGCAAGGGGCAAAAATAGCCCAAAAGAATCGTCGTGAGGCGGCTCGGGTTCGGTTCCCGCATGCCTAGCCGCGTTAAAATGCCGGCTTTTACCGTCGCCGTCGGGGTTTGTCGAATATCGTCAAAGCCTTAAAAATCGGAAAGAATGCGGTTTTATATTATAGGGTCAAAACTCACCGGTTGTGCAATTTACACAAAATCCGCCTTAATTTTTCTACACAAATATTTCAAGTTTCACGAAAAAGGGATTGTTTTTTTTAAGATTTCAGTATATAATGAAATTATCTCTAAATTATCGCTTATGAAAGGACGGTTTTTTATGAAAACCTACAAATGCAAAAACATCCGCAATATCGCCCTGTGCGGACACGGCGGCAGCGGTAAGACTTCCGTCGCCGAGGGTCTGCTCTTTAAGTGCGGAGAGATCGAAAGAATGGGCAAAGTATCCGACGGAACCAGCGTCTGCGATTATGACGCTGACGAAATAAAAAGAAAGATATCGCTGAATACATCTTTGGCATATTGTCAATGGAAAGACGTCAAAATAAACATTCTCGACACTCCCGGACAGTTTGATTTCGCTGCGGGAATGTATGAGGGCATAAGCGCCGCGGAAAGCGTCGTTATCACCTTACCCGCAAAGGACGGCGTTCAGGTGGGTACTATAAAGGCTTACCGCGAGGCGGTAAAGCGCGGCAAGGCTACCATGTTCGTCGTTACGAGAATGGAAGAGGAAAACTCAAACTTCTACAAATGCCTTGAAGAGCTCAAGACCGAGTTCGGCCCTTCCATCTGCCCGATAGTAGTACCCTTTGATAAATACGGCACGGTGGAAAGCTACATAAATCTGCTGGAGATGAAGGCTTACACCTACGACGCCGGAGTTCCCACCGAGGTAGAAATGCCCGCGTCGGAAAACCGTCTCAAGGGCTTGCGTGCGGCTATGGCGGAAGCGGTTGCGGAAACCGATGAAGAGCTCATGATGAGATATTTTGAAAACGAGGGTGAGGATTTCACCGAGGCGGAGCTGGTAAAGGGTCTGCACG
>CANRII010000095.1 GCA_947630685.1 uncultured Ruminiclostridium sp.
AGCTTCGGGCTTAATTGAACATCACCCGTCGGTAGATCTATCGGCGGGTCTTGTTTTTCATTAACCCCCTGTTAAGCTAAAGCATATAATATGTAAAAACAGAAAGGAGATATACATATATGTGCGGAATTGCAGGCTGGGTAGATTACGGCGGCGTGGGGAAATGCGAGGGGGTAATGCGGGCGATGGCGCAGACGCTTGCCCCGCGCGGTCCGGATTCCGAGGGCTTTTATTATTCCGAGTGCTGCGCGTTAGCGCACCGCAGACTTGCGGTGATAGACCCGGAAAACGGCGCGCAGCCGATGTATGCGTCGCGCGGGGACGAGCGTTATGTTATCGTCTATAACGGCGAGCTGTACAACACCGAGGAGATACGCGCGGAGCTTTGCGCTTTAGGCTACGGCTTTAACGGGAAAAGCGACACCGAGGTATTGCTCACCTCTTATATAGCGTGGGGAGAGGCGTGCCTTGATAGATTTAACGGCATATACGCTTTTGCGATATGGAGCGAGCGCGAGCGCACGTTATTTCTTGCGCGCGACCGAATGGGAGTAAAGCCGCTGTTTTACTATGAATATCCGGGCGGAATAGTTTTTGCGTCGGAGCTTAAAGCATTGCTTAAAGCGCCTATGATAAAACCGGTGATAAACGCCGAGGGCGTGGCGGATATAATGCTTTTAGGGCCTGCGCGCCGACCGGGCTTCGGCGTGTTCAAAGGAATAAAGGAATTGCAGCTTTCCGAGTGCGGAATGTTCAGCGAGTACGGACTTAAAAAGCGCTGCTACTGGCAGCTTCACGCAATGGAGCATAAACAGACGCTTCGTGAAACGGAGGAGAACGTGGCGTTTTTGCTGACCGACGCTATTAAGCGGCAGTTAGTCAGCGATGTGCCGCTTTGCACCTTCCTTTCGGGAGGACTGGACAGCAGCGTGATAAGCGCGGTCGCCGCCGCGGAATACAAAAAGCAGGGCAGAACGCTTGCCACCTACTCGATAGATTACGTCGATAACGATAAGAATTTTAAGTCCAGCAGCTTTCAGCCGGACATGGACGCGCCGTGGATAGTAAAGATGGCGGATTTCATCGGTTCGGAGCATACAGACGTAAAGCTTGACACCAAAGAGCTTACCGACGCGTTAGGTCCTGCCGCTATAGCGCGCGATCTTCCGGGAATGGCGGACGTTGACAGCTCGCTGTATCTTTTTTGTCGGGAGATAAAAAAAGGCTACACCGTCGCGGTAAGCGGAGAATGCGCGGACGAGATATTCGGCGGCTATCCCTGGTATCACAACGAGGAGATACTCTTTCAAAAGGGATTCCCGTGGGCGCGTTCTACCATCGACCGCGTGGGACTGCTGAAGCCTGGCGTATTGTGCGACATCGACCCGTATGAATATATAAATACCTGCTGTAACGAAACGCTGAGCCGCACGGAATATCTTGATACCGACACCCCGCTTGAACGGCGTATGCGCGAAATGTTCATGCTCAATATCCATTGGTTCATGCAGACGCTGCTCGACCGAAAGGACAGAATGAGCATGGCGTGGGGACTTGAGGTAAGAGTTCCGTTTTGCGACCACAGGATAGCGCGGTACGTCTATAATATCCCGTGGAAATTCAAGGCGGAGCGCGGCAGGGAAAAGGGACTTGTGCGCAGCGCGATGACAGGCGTGCTGCCCGACGATGTGCTTTGGCGTAAAAAATCCCCCTATCCCAAGACCCATAACCCGAATTATCTCAAAGAGGTGATAGCCCGCACCCGTGCGATAATAGAGGATAAAGACTGCCGCGTCACCGATATTCTGGATAAAAAGCGGCTGATAGAGCTTTGCGAGGACCCGTCCGTATTCAAAAACAACTGGTACGGTCAGCTTATGACCGCGCCGCAGGTATTCGCCTACATTATACAATTGGAGGCGTGGCTGAGAAAATATAATGTAGTTATAGAAAAATGACCCGCTTGTGCGAAAATCTTACAAAGGCGCGGTTTTTTTCAACTTGATTTGTTGAAAATCACCTTTGAGTTTTTATAAAAAATATGCTACAATAATAACAAGTGAGCAGCTAAAAGCGTAAGTCCGGCTACGGATTTGCGCTTTTTTATTTTGCATTGATAACGGAGGTTTTTATGGAACAGACAAATAACTCTTATTTAGGTACTCAAAAGATAGGCGGGCTTATGGCAAAGTACGCATTGCCCTGCGTGATATCGCTGCTGGTGGGCGCGCTTTACAACATAGTGGATCAGATATTTATTGCAAACGCGGATTATCTCGGCTCATATGGCAACGCCGCGAACACCGTGGTTTTTCCGCTGACGGTGATAGCGCTGGCGATAGCTGTGATGATAGGCGACGGCTGCTGCGCGTTTGTAAGCATCTGCATGGGACAAAACCGGCACTCTGACGCCGGCCGCAGCATGGGTAACGCCGTTACCGTGACGGTGATATTTTCGGTAGTGCTTACCGCCGTTTACCTTATCTTCAACCGTCAGCTCATCGAGCTTTTCGGTGGTACGGTAAACATGGCGACCTTTGATTATTCGCAGGAATATTTTTTCTGGATAAGCGTCGGGATACCGTTTTATATGTTCGGTCAGGCGATGAATCCGGTGATACGCGCGGACGGCAGCCCGAAATTTGCGATGATATCTACCCTTGCCGGAGCGGCGGTAAATATAGTGCTTGACCCGGTGTTCATTTTCGCCGCAAAGTGGGGAATGACCGGCGCCGCGCTGGCTACCGTCATCGGGCAGATAGTCACCGCCGCGCTTGCGGTATGGTATCTTATGCACACTAAAACTATAAAGCTTACAAAGAGCGATCTTGCGCTTAAATTTTCGATATTAAAGCGGACGCTGACGCTCGGGATATGCAGCTTTTTATCTCAGATATCCTTAGTTGCCGCTATGGCGGCGATAAACAACATGATAAGAAAATACGGCGCGGCGGACCCGATATTTTGCGAGGAGGAATTTGCTCAGATACCGATGGCGGCGGTGGGTATAGTGATGAAGTTTTTTCAGATAGTTATATCCGTCGTGGTAGGAATGGCGGCAGGCTGCATTCCTATAGTAGGGTTCAATACCGGCGCCGGGCGAAACGACCGCGTGAAAAAATTGTTTTCCCTATTGCTTTTAGCGGAAGCGGCGGTAGGAGCGGCGGCGTTTATAATAGTGGAATTTTTCCCGGCGCAGATAATAAATATTTTCGGCGCGGCGAACGAAAGCGTGCATTACACGGATTTTGCGGTAAAGGCGTTCAGGGTATATCTTTGTATGATAGTGTTCGCTTGTGTGAATAAAGCGGCGTTCATCTTCCTTCAGGCAATGGGAAAAGCCGCTGCCTCTACGCTTCTTTCCATGGCGAGGGAGATACTGTTCGGAGTAGGGTTCGCATTATTGCTGCCGGTATATTTCGGACTGGACGGAGTGCTTTATTCCATGCCGGTATCGGATATACTTACCGCCGTGCTTTCCGCGGTGGTGATAATAATGACCTACCGTCAGTTAAGCACAGGCAAATCCGCCGAATGCAGACCCGCTCTGCACGGCAGATAAGCAAAAGCGCGCAAAACACGCGCAGACAAGGAAAGAGCCGCGATAGTTGTACAAAGGTCGCGGCTCTTGTACTCTTTAATAAAATTCGTTCGCCATGCGATTTTTAATTGCATGGCGAAAATTATACAATAATTATTTGTTTACGCTGGTATAATAAGTTCCTTATTAAAATTTGACTAGACTAAAAATAAATTTTATTGCATTTTCTGATGTGCGGGTTTATCAACAGCTTTCGCCGTCTTTGAGCCGGATAACGCGCTTACACCTTGCCGCGATGTCGTTATCATGGGTCACTATGATAACAGTTTTGCCGTCGGCGTGCAGCTTTTCAAAAAGCTGCATTATGCTTTCGGCGTTCTCGCTGTCGAGCGCGCCGGTCGGCTCGTCGGCAAGTATCACCGACGGATCGTTTATCACCGCTCTCGCTATAGCGACGCGCTGCTTTTGCCCGCCGGACAGCTTATTGACGGGCTTATTCGCCATGCCGTCCATATCCACGGAGCGCAATGCATCCATAGCCTTTTTCACGCGCTCGGACTTCGGCTTTTTATGCTTTTCAAATTCCAGCGGCAGCAGGACGTTTTCCAATACCGAAAAATCCTCCACGAGTGCAAAATCCTGCATTACCATACCTATTTTCTCGTTGCGTATCTCGGCGGCGCGGCTTTCCGAAAGCTCCTTTACAAGCGTATCGTCTATTCTGTACTCGCCGTCGGTACAATTGTCTATGCAGGCGAGGATATGCAGCAGCGTGGATTTACCCGCGCCCGACTTGCCGATTATCGCAATAAGCTCGCCGTCCGCCGTTTCAAACGACACGTCCTTAAGCGCGCAAAACTCGTTGGGCTTCTTGGGATTGTATACCTTACTGACATTGGTTAGCTTTAACATTTTCATTCCTCCTGCAAAATTTCTTTAGGCGTAGTCCTCGACAGCATTACTAAAGGCATTATCATCGAAAACAACAGATACAGCAAAAGCGGCACGGCGAGCGACAGCAGCACGGGCGGCTCTAAGATCACCATAAAGCTGTCTGATAACGGAGTCAGCTTTATCGCCGCCATAGCGCATAAGCTCAGCGCAAGCGACACGACCGCTATCGTAAGCGACTGAAAGAGATTTATCAATGCGCATTGCCGCCACCTTAATCCCAAAGTATAAAATTTCGCGTAATCTTTAAGGCTGCGGCGGGTCGTCAATGCCGAGCAGCTTATACTGCTGACTATGGTAAGCACCATAAGCACTATTACTATCGGCAGCAGCTGATATATCTGCTCGAAAAGATAATTATTATCAGCCTCGCTCATATCGCTTGTCGGCAGACATATATTTCCGCCCATTTTTGAAAGCGTTTTGCAGTCCTCTTCTATAACGTCCTCGCTTATCTCGTCGGGATAGCCGATAAGCGCCGAGGATACTATAACCTGAATGTCGGAATATTCGGGTACGAACTTATCCACCGCCGAGCGCGAAAACAGCATCAGCGGTTCTCCCTCTATCTCGTAGGAATACGGGCTGAACGCCTGTCGGTAGTAAAGCTCGTCTGCAACGCGTCGCATTTGTGTGCCGAATACATCCGCGCCCTCGGTCAGTATCCCCACTATCTTAACGGGGACAGGTATGACCGATTCGTCAGCCAACGTAGCGTTAAATTCGACGGTATCCCCAACTTTCCACCCATAAGGGTTATCTGATACCACGGCCTCTAACTGCTCGGAGTCGGTCGAGAGCCAGCGCCCATCTTTGAGCAATGGCTGATAGCGCTCTATTATGCCGTCGTCATAGCTGTAGCTTTTATCGATATAGTCCTCTTTATAGCCAAGCGGAAATTTGTGTACGGTAAGTATGCTGTCGCCTTTAGTGTAGCTAAGCAGCTTTTCGGGGCTTTGTATAAGGCTCTCAAACTGCGTCCAGTCGCCGTCATACGCACCGCGCGCCGCATCGAAGTAAATAAACGCGGCGTTTCCCCCGAAATAGTCGGCAAACGGAAGATACGTCCTGAATCTCAGTACCACCGACGATACCATTACCGCCGTGACCGTTAAAGTCACCAGCATTTGCAATATGGTGAGCAAATTCATTCCGAGGTTCTTTTTCATTCCTCTTAAAGCGGTCTTAAGCAGCATCAGTTACCACCTCTTTTCAGCGTTTCTACAGGCATTTTCCTAAGCTGTAAAAACAGCACGACGCTCATAATTATAAGCATAAGCACAGTGTATATCAGCACGAAAGCGAGGTATATTACGGGGCTGTACGCACCTTTCATATACGGGAAGATATTTGAAAGTACAAATTCCATGACCGGTATAAACGCCACGATGCCTATAATAAAGGTCGGCACGCAGATGATACAGCACTCGGCGAGCGAGGTGCGGATTATTTTCCCTACGGTGCAGCCGCAAAGACGGAATATTGCATTTTGTCTTCTGCGCTTTGCCGTGATATAGCGGAACAGCACCGCGAAGTTTACTATCGTTATCACCGCGATAAGCGCCGCTATAAGCATAATATTGCGGTACATGTAAGCGCCCTCCGCGTCGGGTATATCCATCTGAGCGAACGTCAGCACGCCGGGGATCACCTCGTCGGCAACGTCCCTTACCTCATTATATTGTTCGCGGGTAACATGGTTGTAAAAATTAAAAGACAGGCTGTTCAAAACCACGTCGTCGGGGACAGACAGTATAGGCATCATCGGACCGTAAGGGGATTTGTTTTTGCATATGACGGTGTACTCTTTGCCGAATATGGCGGCTTTTGTCCCGTCCTCATTTAAGATAGCCTTTGTAGCGGGATCCCAGCCCTCCGGATTTCCGGTAGTGTCGTGGTTGGGCAGCATAACGACATCCGCGCCGCTCGCCATTTCCTCGTCGGATATATAGCGTCCGGATATTATCACTCCGCCTTCCCAGTTTTTACGAGCGTCGGGAGGCACAAGATAGACCCCGTCGGTAATGTGGAACCAAAAATAGCTGTCAATGTAAGTTTGTTCCTCGGTGTCCTCGAACCCCTTTAGCCGTGTAGATGTGGCAATACTGCTGACGGCGTTTTTCGTTTCGTTTGAAATTGCGTCAAGATACCGCACAAGCTCTCCCTTAGTAAGCGTTTTCCCCGCGTTTATCTCTATGTCCATTTGCGCTGACGATTCGTCAAATTCATATAAAGTGATATTGTAATTTTGGTAAAGTCCGTATGAAAAAGCCATTATCCACGCGGACGCAATAACGCAGACTATCATCACGGCGAATATGAATTTTTCGTTCTTGATAAGCGAGCGGAGGTTGTGTAAAACATATTTCATATCGTTACCCCCTAAAAAAGACGTAATATTCCTATTTATAATATAAGACTGTTTTTTCTCCCTTGCGTTACAGCTGAATTTTAATTTTTTGAAAAAATTTTTACAAAAAAACGGAAGCAGGTCGATACTTCCGTTTTTTGTATTTGGTTTTGATATTTTTATCTGAACAGCGTACATTCTCCGCTCTTGCGGTAGTAATCTATTCGTTCCTCTATCGCTTTGCGGGTAGTGTTAAAGTAAGCGGCAAGGCAGTCTATGCACATAAATTCTCTTACATTGCGGCTTATCAGCTTTTGATTTATCGCTATATCGTCCGAGCCGAGCGAAGCGCCGCACTTAAAGCAGTTATCGTAAGCGCTCACAGCCTTGCCACCTCGGCGCGCAGCACCATGCTGTCATGCGGCGGTATCTGCGCTGAGAACCGTTCGGTATAAGTGCCTATATCCTCGTGCTTGTAGCAGTCGTACATTTTAAGTCCGCGTCCTGCGGCGGAGGATATCCCTATATCCCAGAACTGCAAGGACATCTCGCTTGTCCTGTCGCCGAAATTGAATAAACCTATCCCGAACGAGCCGTCATGCAGCGGCTTTACCAATGCGAACAGGTTTTCGGGGTTGTTCCATTGGCTTATACGGTAGGGGCCGCGGCATTCGATATCCTGATCAAGCGCGATAACGTCTTTATTGGTAAGTATCTCCTTTGCGGCGGGGGACATATTTCGTATATCGCAGCCTATCATCAGCGGGGAATTCATCATAGCCCACAGAGCGAAGTGGGTGCGGTATTCAATGTCGGTGCAGCCGCCTATGCCTTTGCCCTCGCGATTGGCGAACTGGTCGTCGGTGGCGGCGTTGATATACTGGTTGTTGCTGCCGCCGTGCATTCCCACCACCAGCATATCTATATCGTTATGGCAAAACGGCGCGCCGTAGCATTGCTTGTCCGTCTGGGAAAGCGCCAGCCGCTTTATCGATTCCCAGCTGTCCTGGATATCC
>CANRII010000096.1 GCA_947630685.1 uncultured Ruminiclostridium sp.
TGCCCGCTTCAATGTTATCCTTAAAGGTAAGCTCGTAATCCTCTCCCTTTACCAGAACATTGCCGCCGCACTTTACGGTAACGGGAGGGGTTATCTCCTCGGTATTGTAAGTCTGATCGTCGATATCGCTTACCGATTCTTCGGTTATCTCTAAAGGCTGCTGCTCTTCCGGCATAACCGTATATGCCTTTATCCTTAAATTTCCGGAAGACAACGGCAGGGAGGTAATATCGGACCAATTTTTTCCGTCCTCCGAATAAAAGCTCTCGCCGTTTTTAATTTTTGCTTCGCTGGTAAGGCAGTTGTCGGATGTTTGCTCGCTGCCGTACTCCGCCCACATATATGCGGTTCCCGACGGATTGGTTTCCTTATTCACCACCGCAAAAGTATCACCCGCTTTGAGCGATACCGGCTTATCAAGCATAACGGATCTGTAACCGGCATAAGGCGCGATGTCGGTCGTTTGGAAAACCTTTTCGCCGGAAGTAGGATCGCCGGGGTCCGACGGATTGAGGTAAACCGCTATATCATGCACGGAACCCACTTCTCCGGTAAAATATGATACGGCGTTCAGCAGTTCTCCGTCATTCTCGGCAGAGAAAACATTTGCCGAATATATTTCGCTTTCGTCATTGGTCAAAAAAACCAGCAATTCAGCGTTGTCATACGAATAAACGTTGTCATAATAATCGTCCTCATTTTCTATGGTGAAATCCGCCGCAACAAGCATCGAATAGATAGTCTTATCATAATACGAAAGCCAGAAATAACCGTTGTTACGCGCTTTTTCGCCCCAGCTGTTCTTTATCAGCCAACCGCCGTCGCCTTCGGGAGTAAGACCGTGATTTGTAAATCTTGAGGCGGGTATCGTATCGTCCCAGCCGACTATGGTAACGGCGTGATTCGACATTGCATCCGGGTCGCCGCAATAGTAATAATACTCACCGTCATACTCGTTTATATAATTTTCGTCAAGTTTATCGTCAGCAAGCTCGGCATATCCCGAGCCTACGGCGCCGTATTCATACACCAAACGCTTAACGGAGTCGATATCGTACGCTTCTATCGGATTACCCATCTCGTCGATTTTTGCGTTGACGTAGTAAAAATCGGTCAACTTTGCGGGTAACTTGCCGCGCAGTTCTACATATTTATCCTCCGGCAGCCCGTTCAAAGCAAGCTCGGATTTTCCTTTTGCAGAATAAGGATAATTCGGATCCTCCTCGTACGGTCCTATACCGGACATCATTAAAAATTCGGCATAAGCGGAAGTGCCGCCGAAATTGAGATAATTATAAGGCTCTGTCAGCAAAGCAGTGTAAGTATCCGCCGACTGCCCTATCTGTAGTCCGTACTCGGTGGGATGCGTCCAGAAATAGGTTGACAGCTCCTCGGAAATATCGATATCCTTACCGAACTCCTTGGATATCGAAGCCTCGCTGACAGCCGCCGCGGTAAACGCCCAGCAGCTTCCCCATTGACCCTGATCCTTTACGGAAGATATGTAGCCCTGCTCCACCGAGCTGTAGCTCTCCGGAAGTTTATCCTCGGCAGCAGCCGCGGTAAACGTCGGAATAAGCAAAGCCGAGATCACACATGATCCTACAACTCCCTTAAAAAACTTGTTCATAAAAACTCCTTTCCTGATAACAACAGAATAACGTCTGCGTAAAACGTTTTCACGTCAGTTTAAGCAGATATATCAGCGCGTCCTCATCGGGCAGGCTGTAATAATTTTTCCTTACTCCGGCCGACTGAAAGCCGAAGCGCGTGTAAAGCCCTATCGCAGGCTCGTTAGACCGTCTGACTTCAAGATAGACTGTATTTATTCCCCGAGCGCGGCAGATATCCTTCATAGCGCCGAGCATATCAAGCGCGTATCCTTTACCGCGATACTGCGGCAATACCGCTATACGGTAAAGCTCGCATTCGTCTGCGGCGCACCTTGCCAGCAAAGCGCCGACAATATTACCTTTTTCGCACGCGGCAAGCACTATTGAGCCGGTGCTTTTATACAGCGACAGCACCGAATCTTCGCTCCACGGGTCTGTAAAGCATACGCGTTCCACTTCGGCGACAGCTTTTGCGCTGTCAGGGGTTATATCAGTGAGTATCATACCATGTTTTCCCGATATTAACATCAACGGTCATTGGTATGGAAAGCTCTGCGGCGTTCTCCATCTCTTCTTTGAGAAGCCCGGATACCTGCTGAGCCTGATCCTCTCTTACCTCTATAATAAGCTCGTCATGCACCTGCAAGATCAGCTTTGCGTCAAGTCCGCTTTCTTTGAGCCGACGATAGACCTTTATCATCGCTATCTTTATTATATCTGCGGCAGTGCCCTGTATCGGGGTATTCATCGCTATCCGCTTGCCCAAAGCCTGCATGACTTTATTTGAGGAGGCAAGCTCTTTTATATATCTTCTCCTGCCGAACAGCGTACTTACATATCCGGTCTTTGCCGCCTCGTCCACGGTTTTGTTCATATATTGAGAAACGCCGGTATAACGGGTCAGATACTGCTTTATATATTCCGCCGCCTCTTTCATAGAAACGTTTATGTCTTTTGAAAGCGAATATGCGCCGATACCGTACACTATTCCGAAATTTACCGCCTTTGCCTTGCTTCTAAGCTCCGGGGTCACCCATTGCACCGGCTGGTCGAACACCTGCGACGCGGTGACGGTATGGATATCCACCTCGTCGCGAAAAGCCTGTTTCATTATCTCATCGCCGGAAATATGCGCCAGCACGCGCAATTCTATCTGAGAATAGTCCGCGTCCACCAGCATATACCCGTCTTTTGCGCGGAAAAATCTCCTCATTTCCCTGCCGAGCGGGGTGCGCACCGGAATATTCTGTATATTCGGGTCGGCGGAGGAAATGCGCCCGGTGCGGGTCTCCGTTTGCTTAAAGGTAGAATGCACGCGTCCGTCCTCCGCCACCACCTTAAGCAGTCCGGTTACATAAGTGCTGTACAGCTTTGTCAGCGCGCGGTACTCCGTGATAAGCGGGATTATCGGGTGTTTATCGGAAAGCTGCTCTAACACCTCCGCGTTTGTGGAATAACCGTTCCTGTTCTTTTTGCCGGGAGGAGGCAGCATAAGCACATCGAAAAGCACATGCCCAAGCTGCTTAGGAGAGCCTATATTAAATTCTTCTCCGGCATATTCGTATATTTTTTTCTGTATCTCTTCGGATTTATCAAATATCTCCCTGCCGAAATCCTCTACTCCCTGTCTATCAAGCTCCACGCCCTCGCGCTCCATATCGACCAGCACGGCGGCGAGCGGTATCTCGATATCGGTAAGCACAGACAATGCTTTTTGCTCATACAGCTTAGCGTAAAGCTCGTAATTAAGCGCGCTTATCGTTATTGAAAGCTCGGTAGGGTTCCCGCCCATTCCCACGCCGTACACCGCGCAGAGCTTTTCCAGTTCGTAATCGGTGGAATCCGGGCTTAAAAGATAAGCGGACAGCGTAGTGTCGAACGTCACGTTGTTAGCGCCGGCGGCCGAGGTCACGGTTATAAGCTGCTTAAGATTGAACGTGTGCTTCGGCGTATCGGAAAGCAGAAATTCCGCTGCGTCGGAATTGGTCAATTCTCTTACTTCTCCGACCTTTCCGCAATATACAGCGCCGTTATATTCAAACAAAAGCTCTCCGCTTTCCATTTCCGGGATATCCGTTTTAGGCGCAGGTCTGCTTTGTTCGGTAATTTCCGCCGGGCGCAGCTTCAGTTTTTTAAGGATCGAGAACATCTCAAGCGAGGTAAGCAGTCTGCTAAGCTCCGTATCGTTTCCGCCCTGTCTTATATAACCGTCCAGCGCGGTATCTATAGGCGCGTCAAGGCATATCTCAGCCAGCTTTCTGCTGAGATAGCACATATCTTTATCCGACGTCAGCTTGTTTCTTACTCCCGCGGTTATAGACGGACTGTCTATATTTTCATACACGCCGTCGACGCTCTTAAATTCTTTTATCAGGCTGAGCGCGGTCTTTTCGCCTATGCCCTTTACTCCGGGGATATTATCGCTGGAGTCGCCCATCAGCGCCTTTACCTCTATCATCTGTTTGGGAGTTACGCCGTAGGTCTGCTCTATAACAGCGGGCGTGTAATAAACGTCCTCTTTAGTCTTTGCAAGGCGCACGGTGACATGATCGTTCACAAGCTGGAAAGAATCGCGGTCGCCGGTGGAAATGTAACAATCCCAGCCGTCGGCAGCGCATTTTGCGGAGATGGTGCCGATGATGTCGTCCGCCTCGTATCCCTCTTTTTCGATTATCCTGATACCCATAAGACGTATGATATCTTTTACATAAGGGAGCTGCTGCGCAAGCTCATCCGGCATGCCATGACGGTTGGCTTTATAACCGTCGTACATTTTATGGCGAAAAGTAGGCGCTTTAAGGTCGAAAGCGACAGCGACCCTGTCGGGGCTGATGTCCTTTTCCAGCATGAGCAGCGTGTTCATAAAGCCGGTTATCGCGTTAGTCGGCAGGCCGTCCTTGTTAGTAAGCAGTCTTATGCCGTAATAAGCGCGGTTTAGTATGCTGTTGCCGTCAATTATAAGAAATACCATTTACATTCTCCTTTATCACAGCAATATCAGCGTGTGAAAAGCTCCTTTATCCGTGCAAAAATGCTCTTTCTCGGCGGCTTATAGAGTTTTTCCGCCTCCTCGGCATTTTGGTATGCGCGCAGATAAAACGCCTTATGCACCTCAAATTCCGGCTCGTCGGGAAGACGGCGCTTTTTGCGGTATATGCCGTCGCTGCCCTGCACCCTCGCCTTGACGTTATCTCTTAACATGTCGTTGAATATCTCAACGACGCGGTCGGCGACCTCGCGGTCTTTAAGAGGAGCGGCGACCTCTACCCTGCGCTCGGTATTGCGAGTCATAAAATCCGCCGAAGAGATGTAGGTCTTTCTGCGTTCTCCCTTGCCGAAAATATATATTCTGCTGTGTTCAAGAAAACGCCCCACTATGGAGGTCACGGTTATGTTCTCCGTTTTTCCCTCTACGCCCGCTACAAGGCAGCAGATACCTCTTATTATAAGGTCTATCCTTACGCCCTTGCAGCTTGCCTCTATCAGCTTATCTATAAGGTCGCGGTCGGTCAGCGAGTTCATTTTAAGTCCGATGTACCCCTCGCTGCCGAAAGCCGTTTCAATATCTATCATTTCCACAATGCGGGATTTTAAGCATTGTGGCGCAACTAACAGATTGTTAGAGCTTTCCACTACGGTACCCAGCGAAAGCGCATTGAAAATCACGCTCGCGTCCGCGCCGATATCCTTGTCGGAGGTCATCAGCGTAAGATCGGTATACAGCTTTGCGGTCTTTTCGTTATAATTTCCTGTTCCTATCTGCGTGAAATACTTGATACCGTTGCCGGTCTTTCGTGTTATCAGCAGCAGCTTTGAATGGACCTTGAGCGCGTCCAGTCCGTAAATGACTTTTACGCCCGCCTCTTCCATTTTCTTGCTCCAGTCGATGTTGTTTTCCTCGTCGAAGCGTGCGCGCAGCTCCACCAGCGCCAGCACCGACTTACCGTTTTCTGCGGCGCGGATAAGCGCGTTTACTATCTCGCTGTCATGCGCGACGCGGTACAGCGTTATTTTTATAGAAGAAACATACGGGTCGTCTGCCGCCTCGTCCAGCAGCCGCAGAAAGCCCTTGAATTTTTCATAAGGATAAGAAAGCAAAATATCCCGCTGTGAAAGCTGGGTAAACATAGACTCGTACGGATTGACCCACAGCGGCTTTTGTGGGGATAGCTTAGTGTAAAAAAGCTCGGTATATTTTTCCATACGTCCGCCCAGCAGCGAGATAAATTCCAGATCCAGCGGACAACTCTGGTAAAAGGCGTATTTTTTATCCAGCTCAAGATGGGAAAGCAGCCTGTCAACAAGCTCAGCGGGCGCGTCGGCGGAAAATTCCGCGCGTACCGGCATGAGCTTTTTGCGCTTTCTTATAAGCTCCTCCATAACATGGCGAAAATCCACGTCATGGTCGTAAAGCGCTTCTTCCGCGTCTATATCGGCGTTGCGCGTCACCCTGAACAGGCAGCGCCCCTCTACCGAAAAGCTGGCAAACAATCTGTCCGCGTAATGAAGTATAACGTCCTCCACCAGCAAAAACCGCAGATCTTCGCCCGGGAGGTAAATAACTCTCGGAAAATCCTTCCCTGTTTCGGCGCTGATTATGCCAAGCAGCGTCTTTTTCTTTTCGTCGCCTTTTTTAAGCTCCACGCCGATATAGACCGAGCGGTTTTTAAGAAAAGGAAACGGGTGGTTTTTATCTATCACTCCGGGAGAAAGCAGCGGCATTATCTCCCGCTCAAAATACAGCTTCATAAAAGCCTTGTCGTCGCCGTGCAGCTCGGACGGCTTTACCATGCGGGCATACCCTGCGGAGAGCTTTGCGGTTATGTCAAGATACGCGGCGTCCTTTGAGATAAGCATATCGCGTACCTTTTGCGTTATCGCGTCAAGCTGATCCTCCGACGTCATAGAGGTCTTATTGTCCTTTTTATTCGGCGTTACCAGCAAAGTATCGCGCAAAGAACCTACCCTGACCATAAAAAACTCGTCAAGGTTGCTTGAAAATATCGAAATAAACCTGAGCCGCTCAAACAGAGGAACGGTGATATCCTCCGCCTCCTCCAGCACTCTGCGGTTGAATTTCAGCCATGAAAGCTCACGATTGTCATACACCAAACTGCCCGACATTTTCTCTCCTCGGTTCACTTTCCGGCGATTTCCAGCGAGGCGCGGATAAAGTCCTTGAACAACGGATGTGCGCGGTTGGGACGCGACTTAAATTCCGGATGGAACTGTACCGCTACGAACCACGGATGAACGTCTTTCGGCAGCTCTACTATCTCCACCAGCTTGCCGTCAGGCGACTGACCTGCGACTATAAGCCCCTTTTCGGTCAGCAGCTTGCGGAAAGTATTGTTGAACTCGTAGCGGTGTCTGTGTCTTTCATATACAAGCTCCTCACCGTACAGCTCTCTTGAAATAGTACCCGGCTCTAACTTGCAGGGATAAAGTCCGAGCCGCATCGTGCCGCCCTTATCGACGTCTTTCTGATCCGGCATAAGGTCGATAACATCCTGATCGTTTTCGACAAATTCGCTGGAATTTGCGTGATCCAGTCCTGCGACGTGGCGGGCAAACTCTATTGTAGCCATGTGCATACCAAGGCAAAGTCCAAGATACGGCAATTTATGCTCGCGTGCGTATCTTACCGCCTCTATCTTGCCCTCGATACCTCTGTCGCCGAATCCGCCCGGAACAAGTATGCCGCTGCAGCCCTCTAACAGCTTATCGGCTGTTTCGGCAGACAGCTCTTCGGAGTTTATCAGCTTTATCTCTACCTTTGAATCGTTTTCAAATCCCGCGTGGCGCAAAGATTCCATGACCGAAATATATGCGTCGGGAAGCGCGACGTATTTTCCTACCAGACCTATCGTTATATTCTTTTTGGCGTTGTACTGGCGCTGTACCATTTCTTTCCATTCTGTAAGGTCGGGCTCGGGAGTATTTAAGTTAAGGTGGGAGCATACGACCTTTGCCAGTCCCTCCGATTCCAGCATAAGAGGCACTTCGTACAGCGACGGCGCGGTAAGGTTCTGAATAACGTCCTCCTTGCGCACGTTGCAGAAGCTGGCTATCTT
>CANRII010000097.1 GCA_947630685.1 uncultured Ruminiclostridium sp.
GCTCAGCCAATATGCGCAGTTGTTTGATAGCGGCAGGGCGGTAGATGGTCGCGCCCCTCGCGGGGCGTGTGAGTTGAAATTTGTTTCCTCGGCGGTGTACACCTTTTCGCCGCCGTGTCGCGCCCCTCGCGGGGCGTGTGAGTTGAAATCCTCTTCCTCGTTTTTGTCATAAACGCAGAAAATGGTCGCGCCCCTCGCGGGGCGTGTGAGTTGAAATTCGAATGGGTGGACGCTGCCGATAGTGGTACGCCCGGGTCGCGCCCCTCGCGGGGCGTGTGAGTTGAAATGGCAAAGACTATCAGACTTCCGGCGTAAGCAACGTCGCGCCCCTCGCGGGGCGTGTGAGTTGAAATCGTATGGATTAACTTCCATACATAATTATATCAGTCGCGCCCCTCGCGGGGCGTGTGAGTTGAAATGCTTTGACCTCCGAGGATATTCGGCGCGCTGCTAGTCGCGCCCCTCGCGGGGCGTGTGAGTTGAAATATTGGACATTGGACGCGCTGACGGTGATACAATCGTCGCGCCCCTCGCGGGGCGTGTGAGTTGAAATTTAGTATCGCGCGTATACTTTAACCACGTCGCGGTCGCGCCCCTCGCGGGGCGTGTGAGTTGAAATGATATTTGCGGTCTACGGCTATTCTAAACGTTGCTGTCGCGCCCCTCGCGGGGCGTGTGAGTTGAAATATCCGTAATAACACCGACTTGACACCGGGAAACGTCGTGCCCCTCGCGGGGCGTGTGAGTTGAAATATGCTCGCGACCCCGGACGTCACCGGACGCGTCAAGTCGCGCCCCTCGCGGGGCGTGTGAGTTGAAATGCATTGTCGAAATTTGGTGTGTCTATCGAATACGCTGGTCGCGCCCCTCGCGGGGCGTGTGAGTTGAAATTAGCAAATCGGCGATTTTGGCGGCGGTTTTGGTGTCGCGCCCCTCGCGGGGCGTGTGAGTTGAAATAGAAGTGGCAAGTTGGCAGAGATGAGTATTAAGGTCGTCGCGCCCCTCGCGGGGCGTGTGAGTTGAAATAGAAGTGGCAAGTTGGCAGAGATGAGTATTAAGGTCGTCGCGCCCCTCGCGGGGCGTGTGAGTTGAAATCTTGTCTCCGCCCCTGTCGGACGGCGCATTTTTGGTCGCGCCCCTCGCGGGGCGTGTGAGTTGAAATACAAAAGATATAATTGTATTCAGAAACCCGTTAGAAAGTCGCGCCCCTCGCGGGGCGTGTGAGTTGAAATTACTGTATCATTATGTACAAAATGCCGACTTTCTGTCGCGCCCCTCGCGGGGCGTGTGAGTTGAAATCGCTTATTACGTCACCTATCGCCGAGAAAACGGTGTCGCGCCCCTCGCGGGGCGTGTGAGTTGAAATTGATTGTATTAAATTGATTATATGCGCGGAATATGTCGCGCCCCTCGCGGGGCGTGTGAGTTGAAATAAGTACCGCAAAAGAGGCATAGGAGGGAGCGACGCGGGTCGCGCCCCTCGCGGGGCGTGTGAGTTAAAATCGCCACTCCCGCGATTGCACATACCAAAACAATTTTAGAGAGTATCTGCAATACCCCATTCCTTTTTGAATTTTCTCTAAATTGCTCATTCTTTTATACTCCCCTGCCCGTGCAAATGACAAGCTCACTCTTAATGCCGTTCAGTTCAATAATATTCTCCGCATTAGGCGTGTCGAAGTGTTCTGTCTGCCGCCCGGCTTTCTCATAAGAGATACTTGTTCCGATCCCCTTTGTAACAGCAGTAAAAACAGTATCCTCCGGAATATGGATCCTTGAAGTTGCCGATATTTGGTTGATGTCCACCTCGCCTTTTAAGGAATGGCACACCACTTCCATATCAAGATCGCAGTTGATCTCTACCGTTCCGGAAATGTCTTCCAGAATAATATTTGGCGTCTTTACATCAAGCTCTATGCTGTCACATTCTAAAGAACGGATCTCTACGGTTTCCGCGTTAACAGCACATTCTATTTTCCCGATATAAGTCGAGGGGATTTGAACAAAAATGCTGACCGCTTCCTTTGCCGTCGCTTCGGATACGCCGTTTTTTCGGTTTACATCCACATCGATCCTTTTTCGGATGTCGTCGATCTTGACCTTAAAATCGCCCCGGAGCGTAGAAAGAGTATTGGATGCCAGACGAACACGGATTTTCTCGCCCTCGTAGCCCGACAAACGGAATCGCTTTGCTCCGCCAAACTTCATATCATAGTGTTTCGGCTCGTCAATATCGTACTCCGTAAAGCTCTCAAAAAGATACTCTGCCGGCTTTTTCTCTCCCTTTTCATTGGAGAGAAGCTCGTCAATAGAAATATCAAACAGGGCAGATATCGCCATGATATTCTCAATATCTGGAATACCTGCGTCCGTTTCCCATTTTGTGACCGCTTGTCTGGACACTCCGAGCTTTTCTGCCAACTGTTCCTGCGACATTTCTGCCTGCTTGCGGATAGATTTCAATTTTTCTGCAAATATCATGTCCGCTACCTCCTTATTTCTATATATTCAGTATAGGAAATCGTAGTTTGCATTACAAGCAAGCAGGGTTTACATTGCGTTTTTTTCTGCTACTTTACGTGGCATTTCTGAATTTTAGGCGTTTTTATAGATGAAAATAACTATCTATCGGTTTCGCTCTGTATTTTATCATCCGCCATATCAATATCCAAGCCGGTGTCGGGCTTATAGTAATCGTTATTATTAAGAACATATATGCCGTTTGCATATTCGCTGATAATGCCTTTGGAACGCGCATTCTGAAATTCTCCGATACGAAGCGGAACGGTATACGGCTGTAACGCACGAACACTTTTGAGCCCGCCGGAACTTATTGCTTTCAAAGCTTCGCCGGCTTTTTCACAGTTGTTTATCACGACGCCCACGCTCTCATCGTCGATAAGGCGTATTGTATCCGCATATTCGCGAAACGGTATTCTGTCCGGCAGCATCCCGTCTTTATATATGGATATATTCTCTATCACTTCGTCGTAATGCTTAAAAAGCTTTTTATAATATTTATCTACAATTTCATCCGCAGAAATATCATATCCTGCTTTGAAAAACTCTCTTACCAGTCCTGTGCGAAACTCAAGCTCCTGCTTGACCGGTTCGCCTGTATCAAAAACATAGACGTTTCCGTTTTCTTTTTTGCCCTCGCGATTGCATCTTCCGCCCGACTGTAGAATGCTGTCCAGCCCCGATATCTCTCTGAATACCGTTTCAAAATCAAGATCTACACCCGCCTCTATAAGCGAAGTGGAAACGACCGTTACCGGCTGATTGCATTTAAGGCAATTCTGTATTTTTTCGATAACACGCAGACGGTCGCACGGGGTCATATATGTAGAAAGGTGAAAACAGTTGCCGGACAGCATTTTATAAACTTCCCTGGCTGTTTTCTTTTTGTTTACAATAATAAGATTTGAATCAAACTGCTGCGATCTTTCAACTATCCCTTCATAAGAAGCGTCTTTAATATAATTGTAAGTACATTTCTTGAAATATTTGAAATCCGATCTATCTGAAATCAAATCGGTGGAAACACAACCCGGCATATATCTTTCAAACAGCATTGAATAATCGGGCATCGTTGCCGAAAGAAAGATCATATCGCTGTTGAGATATTTTGCGATATAACCGATAGCCCGCATACACGGCTGAAGCAGCTTTATCGGCAGAAGATGCACCTCGTCAAAAATTATAACCGAATCCGCCATATTATGCATTTTTCTCAACGCCGAGCTTCTGTATTGATACAGCGATTGGAAAAACTGAACGCTTGTTGTAACGATTATAGGCGCATCCCAGTTTTCGGTCGATTTTTTCAGCTTTTGCAGAGTTGAAATTTCTTCGGCGTCGGCATTTTTATCATATTCAAATGTGTAATTAGAATGGTGGCGGAGAATATCGACATTATCCTTGAATATTTCGCCCATTGTTTTTGACGTCTGCTCGATTATGCTGGTGTAAGGAATTACATAGATGATACGCTTTTTGCCCGACGCTTTCATTTTTTCAAACGCGAGCTTTAGGCTGCAATAGGTTTTTCCGCTGCCGGTCGGCATATTAAGAATGCTGATATTGGCCGAATTTGCGGAGTTTTCAATCGCCTGCTCGAGCAATCTGCTCCTTGCTTTTTGCAATTCGGTCTCACAGGGAAAATTATTTTTATATTCATTCAAGCAAATGTCGGCGGCGTTAAAGTCAGATTTTAACTTCCTGTCTATATCGGGAGAAAAGAATTTTTCCGTATCAAGAAAATCCGCGTCGGTAAGGCAGGAAAAAAGATATCTGGTAAAAAAAGCGTATTTTTCGATAACTTCACGAAGATCTTTTGAAAGAAGATTTTTCATCAGCATATCGACGTTGGGAAAATTAAAATTGATCTCGTTTTTATAAGCGCTGTAATCGGAGCTTCCCGTATACTCGGCTTCCCTTTTCAGTCTTCCGTGAAGAGTGGACGCGTCGGCCGGGTCGCAATCCGCGCCGCCGTCCGGGAGCCCGGTATGGTGTCCCATCACACAATATTGCAGCATCGGCAAAATAAGTTTTTCGGATTCGGTAAGCTGAAATTTGCCCAGTTCGATCGCCGACGGGGTAGAATGCTCATATTTGTTGTGTTTACCGTTAATTATATGGTCTTGGAAAGCATCGGCATACTTTCCCAAGTCATGTATAAGCCCCTCTAAATATGCCATTTCTTTCATTGGCTCTATTGCAAAGCTCTCTGCAAGTCTTGCAGTATTTTCGAGGTGTTCCTTGACGGACTGCGTGGTACCGTCATTTTTATGAGCTATATACTCCATAATTCCTCCGTGCGTTTTTTCAATAAAAATCTTTTCCAAAGTCCTTTATTTAATAATTATAGCATAAGATAGGAGGGTTGTCCAGATTTACGAAAATGCCGCAAAAAATCGACGGCAGAAAACCTGCCGCCGAAAGTTTTGTAAAAGTAATCTCACGCAAATCATGTCGTGAGCTGCCGGCTGACTTCGCGCTTATTAATGTCTTTGGCGAACAACAGCTTGAACACCGTCCGTACAATGGGCTGAATAAAGAAAATTTGCGTTAAAAGCGCAAACTCGATCAATATGACTGCCCATTTTACCGATCACGTCAAATTATTTTCATTAATTATCGCTCAATAAGGTCCTCAAGATATTTCATTGCCAGTCTATCTGAAATTACCGTTGCATCTTTTTCTTGTAGGATTTTAACTAATCCGGAACCTATGAATTGTGCCACGCCGCGTGAATTTCTTCCAGCCCAATGATGAATAATATTAGTATTCTTTATTAAACGGATATCATAAATAGAACACAGCCGTGCGACAAACTGACCATTTTCACCAATTCCGAGAAGATAAATCATATATACAGATTTATCGCTTGCAAGGAACTCAAGCAACTTGTCTACATTATATGCCTTTGGATTGCCATCGAGAAACAGAACTTTTGTTTTTATATCAGTTTTAGTGTTGAATTGGGGATATTCTTTTGAGTAATCTCCTAATTTGTCTTCCGTCTTGAACTCGGGTAACGGCTCATTGTCACGTAAAGCCTTAATTATTTGATCTTTTAATGTAGAGCCGTTATCAGTTATTAAATATTCAATCACGCGTCCCCTTATATTAACATTATCAATGAAAGCAGCTATAGCTATCTCACCTTGTACTTTTGCTACACGAGAATCCAAATCTTGCCGCAGATCTCTGTAACAGATCGACTCTATAAAAGAAGAAGCTCTCGAAATAGAACCGAAGATCCTCTCTTTTACATCGGAGGTAACAAGAAATTTTTGGACTCTGCCGACAATGCCGTTTGTACTTTCGACCAAACGCTCAAGATTATCTTGAAAAGAAAAGCCCTCATGATATGCAAATAAAGTTTGAAAATTGCACGGCTCATTTTCAATGCCTTGAAATGCCATCATTATATCGCTACCGTTAAAGCTGCCTTTGATGTTGTTGATTTGCAATTTCTTAGAAGAATGACTGATTTTCTTTAAGAATGTTGTATTTGCTAATAACAAGTAATTGGTCGTATGCGCAACGATACAAACGAAAAACGGCTTAGTATCATATTTTTGAAGAGCCGATAAAGACAAAACCGTATTGCTCATTCTTTTATGTTCTGATTTGCTAAACCTAATTGCAAAATTTTCATTTGCAAATACTTTACGGTCTTTTACCAGATTAAATTCTTTTTGAACCAAATCGGCAAGTTTTTCTTTATCGCCAATACCGTTATTGGACTCTATAATATCTATCAATCGATCAACAGCAAATTTGTTATACATCCTTATTCTCCCATAAAGTAAGCTGAGAATTCCTGGTTTTCTTTTGTATAGCATTTGTGTTTCTCTCCCAAAAAACGCCGTCTGTATAACCTTGTATTGATTTATCATACTCAGCCATTTCAAGGCGCTTTTCTGTCCATACACAATACTGTACATTCTGCTCTATACCAATATAATGGCGTTTAAGTTTTTTTGCCGTAACAGATGTAGAACCGGAGCCGAGAAAGGGGTCTAAAATAACGTCGTTTGGATTGGAGCTTGCAAGAATCAGTTTTGCCAGCAATTTTTCGGGCTTTTGCGTGGGGTGAGCGGTGTTTTCCGGCATAGACCAATAAGGAATAGAAATGTCATCCCAGAAATTGGACGGGTAAGTGTTTCTAAAATTTCCGTCTTCGGTTTCTTCCCAATCCTTAGGCTTGCCGTCTACTTTATACGGCGCTATTACTTTTCGGCGAATTTTCACATCCTCGGCATTAAATATATATTTCTTTGATTTAGTTGCAAACCATATATCTTCCATGCCGTTTTTCCAATTGTTCAAAGCGCCGCGCCCTTTTTCTCTCTGCCAAGTAATACGATTCTGAATAATAAAATATTTTTTCAAAACCTTCCCTATAGCAGGGCTTGACCGCCAATCACAACAAACATATACGGTAGCGTTATCCTTCAATACATGGAGGACTTGTTTTATCCACGCTTCCGTGTATTCTTCATACAAATCATCCGTTGTCTTTTTGAATTTTTTCCCATTAAAATCTTTATCAAGATTATACGGCGGGTCCGCGATCAACAGGTCGACAAATTTCTCCGGCAGTAATGGCAGAACAGCAAATGTATCTCCTACTATAGTTTTATCAAGCACAGAAGAAGCTTCAACTTTCTGGGTAACTGAAATACACCTTTCCAAATATTTTTTTCCTTCTTCAACAGTAATATCTATTGTTTTATTTCGTTCTGCTTTCATTTTTGATCTTCCTTACTATATAACAAATACTGTTTTAGCCAAATGAAACAACTGCTGCGATGCTCGGCCGGTTTTCCGGTTATTCTGTTAAGTAAATTCCGAGAAATTCCCCCAACATTCCATCAATAAATGATCGGAAAGATGTACAACTGCTTTGCAAAATGCTGCACAGATTATGTCAGCATAATATGAAAAGCTCGTAGAATTTATTTCATTTTTATAGCGTTATTATATCATATTCTCTCAATTTTTTCAATATAATTTGCAAATTTGCTATAGAGCAAAATTGCAGCACTACACCCAAAACAAGAAAAAAATCAAGTCGTTGTCCATTTGTCAATGATGTGAGACCGTTTAATTAGAAAAAATGAAAGCTTCTGTTTGAACGAGGAGCGTAGCG
>CANRII010000098.1 GCA_947630685.1 uncultured Ruminiclostridium sp.
CTTCCTCAACCGGAGCGGCGACTTCTTCCACCACCGGAGAAACTTCTTCAACCGGAGCGGTGACTTCTTCCACCACCGGAGCTACTTCTTCGGCGGGAGCGGCAACTTCTTCCACCACCGGAGCTACTTCCTCAACGGGAGCGTCGGTTTTGTCAGCCGCGTTTTGTTCAAGCATACGGTCGCGTTCCAGACGTGCTACCGCTTCTTCCTCGCGGCGGCGGCGTTCCTCCATAAGGTTATGCCGGTGTGCGGCGGCGGCGAGCAGTACGCGGTAATCCTCGCCGGACAGCGCGGAATTATCCAGTATGCTCAGCAGCTCGTCATATTTAAGGTGCGGATTTTCCTCTATACGGCGGTATTCCGCATTGCCTATCTTTGAATTTCCCAGCAGCTCCAAAAATTCCGAGCCGGATATTTTGAGCTGTTTTAAGTTCTTCAAAAACATGCCCGCCGTCATTTCGGAGTTCTGAAGGATCATATCCTTGACCGCGTCAGGCATGACCTTTTGCGGTATTTCTATCGACGCTATATAATCCTTTAGTATCTTATCAAGTTCCATTATATATTTTTGCCTCCGGGCTTATAATCCTTATCCTTTTTGCTTGTCAGACCTGTGAGAGCAGTCCTGTTTTAAGCACTACCTCTGCGTTGGTAAGACACACCTCGACGGTGTTTTGGGTATATCCGCACAGCCTTGCCGTCTTTTCCGCGTCGCAGCCGCAGATAATGCTTACCGCCAGTACCAGCCTGTCAATGTTCGGCAGACTGTCCAGCCCTTTGCGCACGCTGTAGCCCTCTTCGTTTTGGATATCCTCGTCATCGTCGCGCGCGGTCTTGTATTGCAGCTTTATTTTGGTGCAGAGTATTTTCACTATCCATTCTATAAACGCTCCTATGCCGGAAATATCCGCGCCGGTTATCGCGGCAAAGCTGTCCTTTACCGTCTGCTGCATGGCAGTAACGGCGGAGTCCTCGCTTTTCAGCGCAAATCTCGCTATCTTGTACAGCGGACGATATACCGCGGCATACAGCTTTATGTATGCGTCGCTGTCGCCGCCGTTTGAGCGTCTTATAAGCTCCGAAAGCTCCTTGTTGTCCATATCGATTCCCCTTTCAGGTCATATCATTATTTCAAATTTATATCCTACGCCCCACAGATGCTTGAGCGCCCATATATCGGACGCGCCTTCCAGCTTTTTGGAAAGCGACGCGGCAGTTTCTCCGGTAAGCGTATGCACATCGGCAACGTCCGCGCCGAATACCTCCAGCGCAAGCTCCTCGTTGCTGAAAGCGCGGTTGGGATTACGCGCAAAATATTTTAGCAATACCTGTTCATTCAAAGTAAGCGCTATATCCTTGCCCTTTACGTTGAGCACGCAGGTGTTTTCGTCAAGGATAGAATCCTCCGGCGCGGTCTTGCCGCATTCGTCCAGAATATGCGCCAGCTGCTCCGGCAGTAACGGAAGCTGTAAGCTCTCGCCCTCGGTAAAATTCCCGCCGAGAAATATCACCCGGCAGTCCTTATATTCGGCTTTTATATCCTCGGAAAGCTGCGCGTATTCGGCTGATAATAACGCCGCGCAGGGCCGCTCCGATGTTTTTATATCATACTCCGCTTTGGATCCCGCCGCCTTTACGCAAAGCGTAAGAAACTCTCTGACGGCGTTATCGTCGCATTTTATCAAAAAGATCCCGGCCATTTGATACTCCTTGTTTTGCTTGCGTCGTTCGCATTTTTCGCAAAATTCCCCATATTATAATTATATAACGGCGAGAGATTTTTTTCAACATAATTTTTTTATTTTTTATAATTTTTTAGGAAAAATCCGCTTCTCAGCGGAAATGCCGGATTTTAACGGGAATCAAAGTTAAATTATACAAAATCGTCTTGAATTTGCCATTAGATTTTATGAAAATATAACAAATTTAGCAAAAAAGTAAAATAAGGTCTTGATTTTTCAATTAAAAGTGATACAATAATGAATAGCGGTTTAGCACTCAAAGGTCAAGAGTGCTAAACCACAAGGATCAATGGTAAAAAGGTGCTTGCACCCGGAATAAAAGGAGGAACAATAATGACTATCAGACCGTTAGCAGACAGAGTGGTCGTTCAGATGCTCAAGGCAGAGGAAACGACAAAGGGCGGTATCATACTTACCACCGCCGCACAGGAAAAGCCGCAGGTAGCTAAGGTGGTCGCAGTAGGACCCGGCAAGACCGAGGACGGCAAGTTAGTACCCATGACGCTCAAGACCGGCGATCAGGTGCTTATCAGCAAGTATTCCGGCACAGAGGTAAAGGTCGACGGAGAGGAATACACCATTATCCGTGAGGACGACATACTCGCGATAGTAGAATAAGGAAAGAGAGGACAGCAACATGGCTAAACAGATAATTTACGGAGAAGAAGCAAGAAAGGCATTACAGTCCGGTATCGACCAGCTCGCCGACACCGTCAAGATAACGCTCGGTCCCAAGGGCAGAAACGTAGTGCTGGATAAGAAGTTCGGCGCTCCGCTCATCACCAACGACGGCGTTACCATCGCAAAGGAGATAGAGCTTGACGACCCGTTCGAGAACATGGGCGCTCAGCTTGTAAAGGAAGTTTCCACCAAGACAAACGACGCCGCTGGCGACGGTACCACCACCGCAACGCTGCTTGCGCAGGCTATAGTAAGAGAGGGCATGAAGAATATCGCGGCAGGCGCTAATCCGATGATAGTAAAGCGCGGTATCTCCAAGGCTGTCGATACCGCGGTAGAGGAGATAAAGAAAAACTCCAAGGCTATCGAGGGCAGCGAGGGCATATGCAGAGTCGCTACCGTATCCTCCGGTGACGAGAGCGTGGGCAAGCTCATTGCCGAGGCTATGGAAAAGGTCACCACCGACGGAGTTGTTACTCTTGAAGAGGGCAAGACCGCCGATACCTACAGCGAGGTCGTAGAGGGTATGCAGTTCGACAGAGGTTATATCTCTCCTTACTTTGCTACCGATACCGATAAGATGACCGCTAATCTTGACGACGCGTACATTCTTATCACCGACAAGAAGATAAGCAATATACAGGACGTTCTCCCGCTGCTCGAACAGGTAGTGCAGGCAGGCAAGAAGCTGCTTATAATCGCCGAGGATATCGAGGGCGAGGCGCTCACCACCCTTATCCTCAACAAGCTGAGAGGAACATTCGTATGCGTCGGCGTTAAGGCGCCCGGCTTCGGCGACAGACGCAAGGAAATGCTCCAGGATATCGCAATTCTTACCGGCGGACAGGTGATAACCTCCGAGCTCGGTCTTGAGCTTAAGGACACCACTATGGAACAGCTCGGCCGTGCAAAGAACGTCACCGTTACCAAGGAGAACACCACCATCGTTGACGGCGCAGGCACTAAGGACGACATTCAGGCTCGTATCGCTCAGATAAGGAGCGCTATAGACAACACTACCAGCGAATTTGACAAGGAAAAGCTCCAGGAAAGACTTGCAAAGCTGGCGGGCGGCGTAGCCGTTATCAAGGTCGGCGCTGCTACCGAGATAGAGATGAAAGAAAAGAAAATGCGTATCGAGGACGCTCTTGCGGCTGCTAAGGCAGGCGCGGAAGAGGGTATCGTAGCAGGCGGCGGCGTGGCGCTCATAAACGCTATGCCCGCGGTAGAAAAGCTGCTTGACGGCATCGACGGCGACGAAAAGACCGGTATCAAGATCGTACTTCGCGCATTGGAAGAGCCGGTACGTCAGATCGCTGCAAACGCAGGACTCGAGGGCTCTGTCATCATAGATAATATCCGCCGTGAGAACAAGGTCGGCTACGGCTTTGACGCTTACAAGGAAGAATATGTGGATATGATCTCCGCCGGGATCGTCGACCCCGCAAAGGTAACGCGTTCCGCACTTCAGAACGCCGCGTCGGTAGCTTCCATGGTGCTCACCACCGAAAGCTTGGTTGCGGATAAGAAAGAAGAAAATCCCGCACCCGCGATGCCCGCAGGCGGCATGGGCGGAATGGGTGGAATGTATTGATTTTCCCTCAAAACAAAAAACAGATCCGTTCGGCTTTATACCGAGCGGATTTTTTTGTAAGAAAAAGCCCTCGAGGTCTTTCCCCGAAGGCTTTAATGTTTATGTATCGATCACACGCTGCTGTGCTTTTTAACGTACTCAACTACCTCGTCGGCATTGCAGAACGCCATGCTTACGCAGGTGTCGGCGCAGCCATAGTAGATAGCTATTCTTCCGGTATCAGCGTCGCAAAGCGCCGCGCAGGGGAATGTAACGTTCTGAACGTCGCCTACGCACTCATACAGCTCTCTGGGGTTGATAAGATACTCGCTGCAGCGATATTTTACCTTCCACGGCTTGTCGATGTCGAGGATAGCAGCGCCGAAGCTGTATACAAAGCCGTTGCAGCTTTCCAGTACGCCGTGATAGAATATCAGCCAGCCCTCGTCGGTCTCTATCGGAATAGGACCTGCGCCGATCTTCTTAGCTTCCCAGCCCTTGAGCGGAGCCATAACGTGTCTGTGCTCGCCCCAGTACTTCATATCGGGCGACTGCGATAAATACATATCGCCGAACGGAGTATGGCCGGAGTCGGACGGACGGCTGAACATAACGTACTTGCCGTTTATCTTGCGGGGGAACATAACGCCGTTTCTGTTAAAGGGCAGGAACGCGTTTTCGCATTGATGGAATTCTTTGAAATCCTTTGTCCAGCCCACGCCTATAGTAGGCTTCCAGCCGTAAGCGTTGCACCAGGTTATCCAGTATCTATCCTCGATCCAAACGCAGCGGGGGTCGTAGCCGTACTGCCAGGGATTAGCCTCTGCGGTCTCGGGATCGTCGTTTATCCACTCGACCTTTTTCTCGTTTATGTTCCAATGAATGCCGTCGTCGGAAAATCCGGCGTGGATAGCCATGTTCCTTTCCTTGTCGTCAACACGGAACACGCCCGCAAATTTGCCGTTAAAAGGAACTACCGCGCTGTTGAAGATAGAGTTGCTGGTAGGCAGCATATCACGGGGAATAATGGGGTTGAAGTCCGCTCTCCATATTACGTCCTTGCAGCCCTCGGGACGATCCTGCCAGGGGATGTTGGGCAGGGAAGTACCGTTAATGATCTTTACACTCATTTTTTGCTCTCCTTAATATAAAATATTTCCGTTTCAGAAAAAAGACGTATCCCGCCTTTCCTCTCTTATCTAACAGTATATCATAATGCTTTGGAAAATGCAATAGGATTTTTGAAAATAATTTACTTAATTTTTGCGAATTTATTAAGTAAATTAGCTAAATATAATTTTTACGTTGCTCACAAATATTTTCGATTGTCGGTTGACTTTTTGTTCAAAATATGCTAAACTTAAAAAAATAACATTTTCGGCATAAAAATAAGAAAGAGGGTGTACCCTATGGATTACTGGAACAAGGATATCGAATGTGCTCCGCGCAGCGAGCTGGAGGCTTTGCAGTCCTACCGGCTTGCCAATACTGTGCGCAGGGTGTACGAAAATGTCGCTCCTTATCGTGCTAAGATGGACGCCGCGGGAGTAAGGCCGGAGGATATAAAGTCGGTCGCCGACCTGCCTAAGCTGCCGTTTACCGTAAAGCAGGATCTGCGCGACAATTATCCCTACGGAATGTTTGCCATACCGAGCAGCGAGGTAGTGAGAGTACACGCCTCCTCCGGCACTACCGGCAAGCAGACCGTTGTCGGCTATAGTGCAAAGGATATAGACATATGGGCGGAATGCGCCGCCCGCGCGCTGGTGAACGTCGGCGGAAACAAGGACGATTTTGTACATGTATCCTACGGCTACGGATTATTTACCGGCGGACTCGGAATGCACTACGGCGCGGAAAAGCTGGGCGCTACCGCTATCCCCGCGTCTGCGGGAAACAGCGTTAGACAGCTTGAAATGTTCCGCGATTTCGGTTCTACCATTATCTGTATGACCCCGTCTTACGCGATAAGCCTTATCGAGCTTATGGCGGAAAAGGGCTTCAAAAAATCCGATTTCAAGCTGAAAGCGGGACTGTTCGGCGCTGAGCCGTGGACGGAGGAGATGCGCCGTCAGATAGAGGAGGGGCTCGGGCTCAAGGCTTACGACCTTTACGGTCTGTCCGAGATAATGGGACCCTCGGTATCGGCGGAGTGCGTGGCTCAGGCGGGAATGCACATCTGTGAGGATCATTTCATACCGGAGATAATCGACCCCGATACGCTGGAGGTACTTCCTGCCGGACAGCAGGGCGAGCTGGTATTCACCTGCATAACTAAGGAGGCTATGCCGCTGATACGCTACCGCACGCGGGATATCGCGACATTGGTATACGATAAGTGCGAATGCGGACGCACCCTTGTAAGAATGTTAAAGCCGCAGGGTCGCACCGACGATATGCTTATCATACGCGGCGTAAACGTATTTCCCTCTCAGATAGAGTCGGCGCTGCTTTCGGTGGACGAGAAAGCCACCAACTATATGCTTGAAGTAAACAGGGTCAACAATCTTGATACGCTCGAGGTGCAGCTTGAAACCAGACCGGATATGTTCGGCGACGACGTAAAGACGCTTGAAAACTATAAGAAGAAGGTCAAGGCCGCGATAGATTCCGCGATAGGCGTGGGAGTCAGCATAAAGCTGCTTGAACCGAAAACGCTTGCCCGCTCGATGGGCAAGGCGGTAAGAGTAAAGGATAACCGCGAAATAAAGAATAAGTTTGAAAAAAAGTGATCGAAAGGAACGGTGGATATAATGCTTATAGATCAGATCTCGGTATTTATCGAAAATAAAACAGGCAGACTTGCGGAGGTCATGCAGGTGCTCAATAACGGCGGCGTAGATATCCGCGCCATGACTATCGCGGATACCGCGGATTTCGGTATAATGAGGATAATCGCAGACGATACCGAAAAGGCTATATCGGCGCTGAAAAACGACGGGTTCACCGCGGCTGTAACTAAGGTGATAGCGTTTACCATTCCCGACGTGTCCGGCTCGTTATATAAGGTAATGGATATAATAAACGACAACGGTATAAACATCGATTACCTTTATTCGGTAATGGGCAAGACCGCCGGAAGAGCGGATATAGTTATCCGTGTGGAGGATACCGAAAAGGCGGTAAAGGTTCTTCAGGACAACAACGTGCAGCTTATCACCGGCGCGGAATTGTGCCGCGATTAAGCATACCGCGCATATAATAAATAAAAAATCGCTTTATCCGCTTGACATATCAAAAAGTCTGTGGTAAACTGTTTATTACAGAATAAAGGCAATGCACGGCAAGAGTAGCCGAAACTACCCCTCACAGAGAGCCGCATAGGGTGGAACGCGGCAGGCGGTATTTCGGTAAAGTGCGGCTGTGCGGGGATATTCCCCATGCCCGCAGGAGGAAATTACTGCGCGTATTCCGCGTTAAGGAACAAGAGCCGGCATTGCCGGAAAACGAAGTGGAACCGCGATATATTCGCCTTCGCCCCTATATAGGGCGGAGGCTTTTTATTTATGAAAACAGCAGCATTAAAGGAGTGTGTATGTTCGATAAAATAAAAGCCGACATACAGTCGGTAAAGGAGCGCGACCCCGCCGTAAAGAGCAGCATGGAGGTGTATTTGCTCTATCCGAGCTTTAAGGCGGTAAGAGCGTATCGCCGCGCTCATAAG
>CANRII010000099.1 GCA_947630685.1 uncultured Ruminiclostridium sp.
TAAGCTGCCTTATCGGATCGATATGCTCTTTCGGCTCATCGGGAGTATCCGGCTCATCGGGAATATCCGGCTCAAACGGCAGTTCCGGTTCTGTAGGAGCGTCCGGCTCGAACGGCAGTTCCGGCTCTGTAGGAGTGTCCGGCTCGAACGGCGGTTCCGGTTCTATCGGAGCGCTCTGATTATCTCCCGGCATAGGCGGGTACTCGTCGTATTCGTCAGGTTGACCGTTTTCAAACAGCCATGCCGGCTTTTCGTCGGTCTGCTGCGGTGTGCTTTCAACTTCCTTAACCGCCTTGGGAGCTTCTTCCTCCGGTAAGATCGCAGGTTTTGCGGCTTTTTCGATATTTTTTATCGGAATATTTCCGGCTGATAGGTCGGCTAACTTCTTTTCAAGCTTTTCCACTCTCAGCGACAAAGCCGTAACATCGCTGTCAAGCTGAGGGCTGCAAAGCCGAATAAGGCACATCTGCGCCGCTATCTCCCTGCGCGGCATTCTCGCGGCGGTGGCTATATGCTCCTGCAATATTTCTATACAGCGGATAGTTTCACCCAGCGTAAAATCATTCGCCTGACTAAGCAGCTTTTCCTTGTCACCGCCCGACGGAGGTATCAGCGAAAAATCGCCGTTCATCGCGCTTAACATCATCAAATCGCGAAAATGTCCGCTCAGCTCCTGCAAAAGCAGCACCGGGTCTTTCGAGCCCTCGTGCAGCTTATCAAGCAGCTTAAGCGCTTTCGCCGGGTCGTGATCTCTTACACATTCCGCAAGGGCGAAAAGATGCTCGGTACCGGCTATTCCCACCGCGTCTCTTACCGTCTGCTCGGTTATGTTCAAGGTTATCCCGGCGCAGCGGTCGAGCAGCGATATAGCGTCTCTCATTCCGCCGTCGGAAAGTCGGGAAATAAGCGCCGCCGCGTTTTCCTCCAGAGTAATATTTTCACTTTTCGCTATCTTTAACAAACGGTCGGAGCTGTCCTTTACCGATACTCGGTTAAAGCTGAACTGCTGACAGCGCGACAGTATAGTAGCGGGTATTTTATGCAGCTCCGTGGTAGCTAATATGAACACCACATGCTGCGGGGGTTCTTCTATCGTTTTGAGCAATGCGTTAAACGCTTCGGCGGTCATCATGTGAGCCTCGTCGATTATATACACACGGTGCTTTAACATCACCGGAGTATATACCACCTCGTCGCGCAATGCTCTTACATCATCAACGCCGTTGTTCGAGGCGGCGTCCATCTCGACTATATCGGAACATCCGTTAGCGGCGGCGATACACGCCTCACACTCTCCGCAGGGATTTCCGTCCTTGGGAGAAAGGCAGTTCACCGCCAAAGCGAGCAGCTTTGCGCAGGTGGTCTTTCCGGTGCCGCGCGAGCCGGTAAACAGATATGCGTGCGCTATCTTTCCGGTCTTTATCTGATTTTTCAGCGTGGTGGTGACATGCTCCTGAGAAATAACGTCGTCAAAAGTACGCGGACGGTATTTCCTATACAGCGCCAGATACATCACTCTCCCCCTTTCCTTATTATGTGACAGACCCGTCATTATGAGTGTAAACTTGCTGCGGCACAGGTCATAACTGCTTAATGCTGCTCGGTTCCCCGCCTGACATGGTTCACAGAACTTCCTTGCACAGGGCTTACACCCATAATCACGGGTCTGCTCACTTTGTATCCGCTTATACATATCGCAGATACGTCCGCAATCTATATTGTATCATATTATTATAAAAAAATCAAGAGCAAATTAACAAATATGCGCTCCCGTAATGAGAACGCATATCAAATATACCTTTGTAACTCTGGTCAATCGCTCTCCACGCCGTCTAAACGCGCTATGCCGTAATCAATGAACACGCGCTTTCCGGAATATGTGCGGGTGAAGTTGCCGATTATTCTTTCCGCCACCATATCACTATTTACGCTGTTCGCATCCATTAAGATAACGATTATCTGGCGGCTGGAATAGCGGGTGGAAATATCCGAGCGCCGCAGCGACGTATATATCGATCTTTCCAATGATTCCATCGCAAATTCCATCTCCGACGCGTCTAATTTTGCGCTTTCGATATCGCTGAGCGTGAACAGCAGCGTCTGAACGTCTCTCCTGCTTCTTTCCACAAAGCGGCGGATAAAATTATACACATGACGGAAATTATCGAAATCCATCAAATACGCGCCCTTGCCGTTGTCCGCGCGGTTCATAAGGTCCTTAAGATATCTCAGATCGACGGTCTTTTCCGCCTTGCCCTCGTCGTTTACAAGCTTGTCGCTGAAGAAATGGTAGGAATTTTTACCGTTCTGCTTTACAAAATACAGCGCCTTGTCCGCCGCGTTGTACAGCTTGGAAAATTCCGTTCCGTCCTCCGGAGCTTTCGCTATGCCTATCGAAACGGAGGTGTCGGTATTATATTTGAGCTCCTTTATCTTTTTGCAGATGTCGTTGATTATGTCAGAAGCGCGGCCGGACAGCTCCTGCTTGGAGGTTACGCCCCTTACGAACATTACAAATTCATCGCCGCCGATACGGCAGAGTATATCCTCGCTGCTCGCAAACTCGCGCATGGTATCCGCAAACATTTTCAGCACATTATCTCCGGCAATATGTCCGAAGTTGTCGTTTATCAGCTTGAAGTTGTCCATGTCTATCATCATCAGCGCGCCGGTCACTCCGCCCTGGAGCATACCGTTGACCGCCTCTTCGGTGTACTCTCTGTTCCACAAGCCGGTAAGCACGTCCTGCGCGGATTTGTTTTTTATATCGGATATCTCGCGTATCTTCTGCTCCAGACGGTCGGAAAGGCTGCGGCGCAGATCCTCTATCTCCAGTATCCTGCCTATCCTCGACAGCATTACCGCGGGGACGAACGGCTTGGTGATAAAGTCCATCGCGCCCTCCTTAAAGCAGCGCGACTCCGTTTCGGAATCGGTGTCGCCGGTAAGGAATATCACCGGAGTATTGCGGCAGTTGTCCATCTCGCGTATCTTCTGCATGACCTCAAAGCCGTCCATTTCCGGCATATTGATGTCCAGCAGTATCACATCGCAGTCGCCGGTTTTTAAGTAGGAAAGCGCCTGCTGACCCTTTTTTACAAGTATCACCTTGTACTCGCCGCCCAGCACCTCTCTTGCCGTCGCAAGATTCAAATTGTCGTCGTCAACAACAAGTATCGTTTTCATATTAAAATCGCTCCTTTGGTAAAATTATGCTTCGCCGACGCTAAGCACCGCGTCCGCTATTCCGTACTTTTCCGCTGTATTTTTCATGCCGCCGTCATTGCATGCCTTTGCAAGAAATTCGTTCACCTTTTCGGTAAGGTCGGAGTTTTTTCTAAGTCCTACGCACACCCTCTCGTCGTTGAGCGGCAGCCGGTACCGAAGATTTGAAAAAGCGCTGTCCATTTCAATGTAAAAGCCCGCCATTATCATATCTATCACCGCCGCGTCGGTCTTGCCGTCCTTGACGCTTTGCAATGCCTCAAGCTGATTTGAGCAGGGGGTATAACGGTAGTTCCTTTCTCTGAGAACAGCCTCGCCGGTAGAGCCTTTTTCCGCCGCGAACAACAGGTGCTGGCATTGCTCTAACGTGCCGTACTTTTCGATATCCTCCTGCGGCAAAACCACGACCTGCGCGTTGGACAGATACGGCTCGGAGCAGTCTATGCTCTCCTCCATCTCATCGGTAAGCGTCATGCCGTTCCAGATACAGTCTATCCTGCCGTTTTCCAGCAGCTCGACTCTTTTATCCCAGTTTATCTCAAGGAATTCCGGCTTAACGCCAAGCTCTCCGGCAAACTCTTCGGCAAGCTCGGCGTCAATTCCGACCCACTCGTCGTTTTCCTTATAATCCATCGGCGCAAAATCCGTTATCCCGATTATAAGCGTGCCCTTTTCCGCAACGTATGCGCTGTCGGTCTGCCCGTCCTTTAGCAGCGGTTCGGCTTCCGGTGCTGAGCAGCCCGCAAGCAATAGCGCTAAAGCCATTGCCGTTATCCCGATATGCTTTCTTTTCATGTATGTCTCCTTTTTGTTCATTGCGCTCCTTTATGAGCGAACAGCAGCCCGAAACTTTCGGGGCCGCAGTTTATGGATATCGCGGGCGACGCCTTTTGATATATGACCGTTTCAAACGGTACCTCTTTCTTTACCATCGCCGCTATCTCGTCCAACTCCTCCGGCTTTAATCCGGCATAGGTTATGAACAAAATGCCGGTATCTATCTTTGCCGGTGTTCTCAGAGCCGACTTTATATATTTTTTCCAGACGGTCTCCCGCGTGCCCATGCGGATAGAGCCCACCTTCATAGCGCTGTTTTTAAGCACTATCACCGGATGGAGCATGCACGCCTCGCACACCGCGCTTATACCGGAGGATATCCTGCCGGAACGCGCAAGATATTCCGTACTTCCCACGATAAAGCTGGTCTGGGTAAGCGCTTTCATGCGCTCCGTCTGGGCAAGTATCTCCTCTACCGATCTTCCCTCGGCGGCATATCTCGCGGCATATAACGCTATCATTCCCATACCGCTGGATAAATGTCCCGAATCCACCACGGTAACGTTATCGAACGACGCCGACGCCTCCAGCGCCTTTTCATATCCCTTGCTGGCTTTGCTTGCCATTGCGATATGTATTATATTCTGCGCCTTAGTGAGCTGCTCGGCGAAAAACGCCTCATAATCCGATACGGCAGGCTCGCAGGAGTGCGCTTTCTTTTCCTTGAGCGACAGATAGGACAATATACCGTCCGTTTCTATCTCCTCGCCGTCTTTGAAATCTCCGCCCTCGGTCAGAACGTGATACGGCAGCACCGCTATCCGGTATTTGTCCGTGAGAGTACGCGGCAGGTCGCTGACGCTGTCCGTGGTTATCATTATAAGCTGCTTTCTTCTATGGTCGAGCACCGGACCTACCACCACGTCGTTAAATCCGGAGGCATTCGTCATCTTTACCAGATCCGGCGGCAGATGACGCAGCAGCTCCGCTTCAAGCTGCGCTCCGCTGACCGGCTTCAGAAGATAGCCGTCGAAGCCCTCTCTGCGGTAAAGCGCCTGATTATCTCCGCCCGCATTCGCGGTAAGCGCCACCACCGGAGTATTACGGTTAAGCCCTCCCGAACGTCCGCGCAGACGGCGCAGGCACTCTATGCCGTCCATTTCGGGCATGAGGTGATCCATAAGTATCACATCATATCTTCTGTGCTCCGACATGGTGATACACTCAACGCCGCTTTCCGCGGTATCGATGTTTATTTTAGTATCCTGCAGCAGCTTTTCCGCCACCATAAGATTGGTCACGTTGTCGTCTACTATAAGCACGTTTGCTTTCGGCGCTTCAAACAGTGAGCGATAATGCTCCCTTGCGCTGATAGTATGCTTCTTTTGCAGGTCTATCTCGCCTATCTGACCGTCTCCCGCTATCTGCTGCGGGATCATCGCCACAAAGGTCGAGCCTTTTGTATAAACGCTGTTTACCTCTATCTCGCCGCCCATCAGCGTGACTAACTGCTTTACTATCGAAAGACCCAGTCCCGTACCCTCGATAAAGCGGTTCTTCTCCTCATCTACGCGCCGGAACGCGCTGAACAGGTGGGGTATGCTCTCTTTCTTTATCCCCATTCCGGTATCCGAAACAGAATAGGCGATATATACCTTGTCGCCCTCCTTGCGGCGGCATTGTATCGACAGCGTAACAGAACCCTCGGAGGTGTATTTTACCGCGTTGTTGAGCAGATTTATCAGTATCTGCTTTATCCTCACCTCGTCGCCGTTGAGCTGCGCGGGTATGCTTTCCTCGACGTTTACATAAAATTCCAGGCCTTTTTCTTTCGCCCTCACCCAGATCATATTTACTATGTCCGACAGCATGGCTCCGGTATCGTAAACGACCGGTATTATATCCATTCTGCCGGATTCTATCTTCGACATATCCAGTATATCGTTTATCAGCGACAGCAGCATTTTGCTTGCGCTTTGTATATTCTGCGCGTCCTCGGCGACCTCGTCCGAAACGTTTTCGCGCAGTATCATCTCGTTAAGTCCGACGATGGTATTTATCGGGGTGCGTATCTCATGGCTCATGCTGGAAAAAAAGCGGTTCTGCGCCTTATTGAGCTCTTCTATCTCCTTTTTCTGCCTGCGGGTCATCTCGTTTTCATTACGGTATACCGCGTTCTGAAACAGCAGCATGCCGCGGGTCACTACGGTGACTACGGTCATGGTAGCGAGCGAGTCGATATACGCCATTTCAAGCGTATGCTGTCCGATGACTTCGGGGTGAAAATACGCAAGGTAATAGCATACCAAAAAAACTATATACCCTCCCGCTAACAGGATATATTTCGCCTTGCCCTCTACTACTATGGTGGCAAGCACGAATCCTAATATGAACCATATCGGTCCGCCGCCATATATTCCTCCCGCCGTGATAAAATTGAACGGCAATACCACATACAGCGCTATAGCGGAGACCGTTACCGCGCCCGCCTGTATCTTTCCCGTTCGCAAAGTGAAAACGACGATAGCGCCGAGCAGCAGAAAGCCTACGACCATAGCCGCAAGATTTATAAGGCTCTCGCCGGACACTATGCCCACCGCGATACCCAGGATAAGTCCTATAAGGCCGATAACGGTGATAAGTCGGAACAATCTTTCCTGAAGGGAGTATTCCGGATCTTTAAGTAAAGTGTGAAAAAACGTCTTTTTTTCATTTTTGTACTACGCCCTCCACACGCTGAGCAAGCGAAGATACCTTTGCCGCCGCCGATTCATATTCAAAATCGTCCACGTCTTTCTTTATTCCCTCCAGCAGCCGCTTTACGGCTATGCCGCGATAAGACGTACCGCCCAGCTCGGCTATCAGCTTTTGCGCGCTGTCCGCCTCGTATGTATCGAACAGCCCGCGCAGCTCTTTGAGCTTTTCAATAAATTCCTCGCGTGATATTTCCTTAAACGCGTCCGGAGAAGTCTTTGTGTCCTTTTCCTTTATCCCGACCGCAGATCTTATCTGACGGACGGTTTTATCGTAAAGCGTCATCAGCGCGTCGTGATTTTTGGTTATATACGCCGTGTCGTTTTCTTTAGCGGCGCTTTCCATCTCCCGCGCCGTTTCTGACAATTCGTCCGCTCCCACCATTTTGGAGGAGCTTTTCAGCGCGTGGACCTGTATGCGGTAATTATCTATATCCCCGCCGTCATAAAACCGCTTGATGTCTTTAGCCTTATGCTCCGCGTCCTCGGCAAATTTTGAAAGTAATAACAAATAAAAATCCTTGTCTTTTCTGCAATAGGTAAGTCCGCCCTCGATATTTATTCCCGCGCTTGCTAACCTTGAAAACTCAGCGGGCAGCGGCTGTGTCGGCTGTGCCGGTTGAGTAGCAGGCTGTACCGGTTGAGCGGCAGGTCTTACCGACTGAGCAACAGGCTGTACCGATTGAGCTGCAGGTTTTACCGACTGGGTAACAGGCTGTACCGGTTGAGCGGCAGGTTTCACCGACTGGGTAGCAGGCTGTA
>CANRII010000100.1 GCA_947630685.1 uncultured Ruminiclostridium sp.
CACCTCCTCCTCGTTAAAGCTGGAGTGGAGCAAGGCAAGCTCGGTAAACGGCTACCGCATACAGCTTTATAAGAGCGGCAAGTGGACTACCGTCGCTACCGTTAAAAGCCCGAATACCGTCACCTGCACCGTCAGCGGACTGTCCTCCGGCACGGCGAACAAGGTGCGTATACAGTCCTATAAGACGGTAAGCGGCAAGAATTATTACGGTATCGAAAAGAGCGGCACCTGCTACACCTCCCCGTCCGCGGTAACAGGCTTTAAGCTGGTACAGCGCAGCGCGGATTCTCTTAAGCTTGGCTGGGATAAAAACTCCGGCGCTTCCGGCTATCTGCTGGAGCAGTACAAGGGCGGCAAGTGGGTACAAGTCGCAAATATAAATAAAAATTCCACCACTTCTTATACTATAAAAGGGTTGTCCGCGGGAACGAAATATCAGGTAAGGATAACCGCGTATAAGGACATCGGCGACAAGACGCTCAAGTCCTCGGCGAAGAGCGGCTCGTGCTATACCGCTCCGAAAGCGGTTACGGGCTTTAAGCTGGTGACCCGCGGCGCATATTCCCTTAAGCTCGGCTGGAATAAAAATACCACCGGCGACGGTTATATACTCGAACAGTACAAAAACGGCAAGTGGGTACAGGTCGCTAAGATAAAGAACAGCACCACTTCCTATACCGTAAAGGATCTTACCCCCGCGACTTCAAACAAGTTCCGCATAAAAGCATACAAGAATATCGGCGACAAGATAATCTACAGCACCGAAAAGAGCGGCAGCTGCAACACCGCTCCGCCGCAGGTAAGCGGTTTTAAGGCGTCCTCGTCTTCTGCGGGAGCCGCTAAGCTTACTTGGAGCAAGAACGCTTATGCCGACGGATACAGGATAGAGTATTACGGCGGCGGCAAGTGGAATAAATTGAACGATTATTCCGCAAGCAAGCTATCCGCGTCCTACAGCGGAATGACGCGCGGCGCAAATTATAAATTCCGCATAAGCGCATACGCAAAAATCGGCAGCGGATATTATTTCTCGACGCCTGTAGAGCTTACGGTCAAGATAAAGTAATCAATTAACCGCCGGTATCAGAGCAAAGGCGGAGGGATTTCCTGACGAGATCATCTCTTACAAATTTTGCATAAGGCAGAAAAAACAGAATAAAAATAACGCTCGTAATTCGCCGCTTGGAAATTACGAGCGTTAAATATTAGGTCTTGTTTACCGATTTATTTTATCGTTGATGGTCTTTATGCTGTCTTCGCTTATCGCATAATTATTACCGTTCAGCTCGCCGTAGGGGATATAATAATCGCACGGCGTGGGGGAATCGTCGAAAGTATACAACAGCGCCGCCTTTTTGGAAAGGTAGTCCTGCTCGGTTATATTGGTATCGGTGAATCCCGTGATAAATTCCATATATTCGTCCATCGACGCCTCGCTTATATCAGCGAAATTCTGATTTATAAAGCTGCTTATCGCGGTGGCCTGGACCTTGCAGGAATACTGCACGTCCGTTTCTCCGAAGTCCGGGAATGTAAGATAATCATACAGCTGCGAGCCGGAAAACGCGCTGGTACCCTGCTTTATTATCGTCAGCGTGTTGTCCTCGTTTTCGTGCTTTAATTCTTTCGGAACGGAGAGCGTGGTATTGCCCACCATGTTGAAAAATTGCACGGCGGTGGACTTTGTAAAGCGGATATATTTGGTTATCTCGGTCCCGGCGGCATTTGACAGCGCGGACATTACCGCACCGGGGTCTCCGCTGCCGTAGGCGTTTTTCAGTACCGCGCCGCCTATATCGGAATTACTCAAAAAAGGCATAACGGTAAACTGCGAGTTTTCCGCGCGGTAGGTCAGCGTCATGAACTGCTCCGGCGCTGCGTCCGCCGTTTCGCTTATCATGATAAGCATTGTAAAATCATAATTGCTGTCCGGTACGAATATCGTACCGGTCGTCGGATGCTGCTGCACGTTTTGATTGGCTTGCTGCGAGCTGTAGTAGGAACTCAGCAGCACGTTGGATACTATAAACAGCAACACTCCGGTGATAACAAATGTAATAAGATAAATGTACCAGTTACTTCTTCTTTTTGTATTCAAGTGAACTCCTCCCGAGGCTTTTTATGACATTTATTTTCAATAACAGCCTTGACACAGCGGTAAAATCGTGATAAACTTACTACTGTTGACAAATCAAATGCCCTCACTTGAAATAATACCATAAAACGAGGAAAAATACAATAGTATTTTAACAAAAATACGGAGGCGGCAATGGAAAAACTTTTAAGACGTACTTGGGCGGAGATAGACCTAAGCGCGTTAGAATACAATTACAATAATATAAAAAGCTATGCCGGCGGCAAAGAGGTAATAGCGGTGGTAAAGGCGGACGCTTACGGCCACGACGACCGTTCGATAGGAAGAAAGCTGGCAGGGCTCGGCGTGCGCAGATTCGCCGTATCCAATATCTGGGAGGGGATAAAGCTGCGCTGTTCCGGCATTGACGGCGAAATAATAATATTCGGCTATACCGACGAGGATTTTTTTGACGAGCTGGTAAAATACGGCCTTACCCAGACGGCGGGCAGCGTGGAATATGCGCAGAGATTAAGTGCGTATGCGCTTAAAAACAAGCTGCGGCTGCCGGTACATATCAAGATAAATACCGGCATGAACCGCGTCGGGATAGATACCCGCGAGGAGCTGGAGCGGATAATGTCGCTTAGCGGGCTTGATTTTATCGCGGCGTATACGCATTTTTCGGTCGCGGACAGCCTTGACGATGAGGATATTTCCTACACCGACGCTCAGCAGGAAAAGCTGCTTTCCGTCACCGAGGGGAAAGGGCTTATGCTGCATTCCCAAAACAGCGCGGGCATTGCGTACCATAAATGCTTTAAGGCCGACGCGGTGCGCGCGGGGATAGTATTGTACGGTCTGCTGCCGAATTACCCGCTCAAAGTGCCGTTCGATATCAAAAACGTGATGACGTTAAAATCCCGCGTGCAGCAGCTGAAAAGGCTTCCTACAGGCGCCGAGATAAGCTACGGCAGGACGTTTCGCGCCGGGCGTGAGATAACGGCGGCGGTCGTTCCTATAGGGTATGCGGACGGATATTTCCGCGCGTTTTCCTCTAAAGGGAAAATGCTGATAAACGGCAAGCTGTGTCCGGTGCTTGGCAGGGTGTGCATGGATCAGACTATTGTTGACGTGACCGACGCCGACGTCAGCGTAGGGGACGAGGTCATAGTTTACGGCGGACAATGCGAGCAGACAAACGCCGACTATAACGCGGCGCTGATAGGTACGATAGGCTATGAGCTTACCTGTGCGGTCTCATGTCGGGTGCCGAGGGTGATAATTGAAGATGGAAAGATAAAGGATATCGTGAGATACGGGGATATTCATTTATAATAATAAAAATAATGCACGCTCTTTCGGGCGTGCATCCAGCTTGTCGAAAAACCTCCCTATGGTCGGATTTTTCGACAAGCTGACCAAAAAATGAGCAAGTATGTGCTTACATACTTGCTCATTTTTGCCGCTCTGCGAGCGGCACTTATCGCTAATGAGGGTGAAAACCCTGATGGTTTTCCCCTCATACTCCTCTTTCCTTCCGGCTTTTGAACACTTTTTCTACAGCCTGAATGCACGCTCTTTCGGGCGTGCATCATCTTTATTTTGCTTCTATCTTTATAAAATAGTTTTTTCTTTCGTTAGGATCAAGCTTTTGTATTCCGCGTTTATGGTCGAAATTTCCGTCGTCGGTGTCGTAATCGTCGCTGCCGCACCACGGCTCTATACATAAGAACGGCGCGCGCTTTCCGGCGGGAGTCCAAAGCCCCAGCGTTTCAAATCCGCTGAATGTCATTACCGCCAGGGTATGGTTCTTTTCCCTGAACGTCACCTTGCGGGAAACCAGCTTGTCAAAGTAGATAACGTCGTTATCGAACATGCTGTAGTTAAGGTCAAGTACGGACGTCCTGTTGAGCCTTTGTACCCGATTTTCGTCCTGAAACAGCCCCTCGGCATTTTTGACCGGTGTAAAAGCGGTCTCTCGTTTGTCAAATTTTATCGAACATTTGTCGAGATCTTCGCAGGCTATCGCGGGATGAGCGCCGATACAGTACCACATTGTCTGCTCACCGTTATTCTGTACGGAATAGCTTATTTCCAGCGCGGTATCGGTAAGATTGTAGGAAAGTCCCACCGTGCAGGGATATGGGTATTGTCCGTCTGACGGACGGTAAGAGCAGTAAAACAGCGCGTTGCTGGTGCGCGGCTTTGCGACAAATTCCCTGCTTCTCATAATTCCGTGCTTAGGCATTTCAAAGGATACGCTGCCGACAGCTGAAACGTTGTTCTTTACATTTCCGACTGCCGGGAAAAGCAGCGGTGAGGATTTGTCCCAGTATTTCGTATCGGTCTGCCAGATAAGCTCGCGTCCGCCTATTTTAAGGCTTTTCAGTTCTGCGCCGCGAGTGGAGATAACTGCTGTGTTTTGTTTGTGTCTGATAGTTATGTCCATGACTGCTCCTTTGATAAGCTCTTATTCTTCGGGACTTTCTTCGGAATACGCGGTCAGCTTGGATTCGGCTGTTTTTACGTCGGGATTATCGAACTGCCACGACTTGATATACTCAGGGATATACTTTGCGGTATCCGACCAGTCCGGCAGCTCGCTGAGGGTTATCACCTTATCCGAGGCGAATACCTTTTTCAGCATCTCGGAGGAAATGCGTTTTTCGTTGACGGACGGAGTGCCGCCAAGCTCGGTGAGTATCATTCCGCTTGCGGTAGCGTTGCAGATGAAATCTCCATACCACGGCAGGTAATAAAGCCACTTTGCCTTGGTGTCCTCGGCGAACAGCTCGTCGGGGTCGGGAATATAGCCGCATTCGGTTATCGCCGCCATTTTATTTTCATCCATCGTCTTAGTTAGCAAGTTGTACTGCGATTCCTGCGGAGAGTGATCCTCGCTGTTCGGGTAGATATCCATGCCGCCGATATCATAGGTGTTGGGGTTTACCTCGGTGACCTTGCTCTGACCGTTCCATACCCAGATAAGATTCGTCAGCTTGTGATAGTTTTCCAGACGGTCAAAGACCATATACCACAGCTTCTGATAAAGCTGATTTTGGAAGCCCTCGCGATCCTGTCCCCACCAGAACCATAATCCGCTCGCTTCGTGCAGAGGACGCCACAGCACGGGAACGCCGGCTGCCTCCAGCTTTTGCAGCTTGAGAGCGACGGTGTCTATATCACGGATTATTATTTTGTATTCCTCGGTGCCGGGAGTTACCGCGTTAGCCAGGCTGAAATTCTTGATATTTTCGGAGTAGAACGCGATGCCGGGGCCCTCCGGGTCGTTTATGTCTATCGGTACCTGCCAATGCCAGCAGAATGTAACGATGCCGTTTTGCTGAGTGTGCCACTTTATCGCTTCGTCTATCTGATAGTCGTTCCAGTCCTGATTTCCGGTAGAAAACAGGAAGTCAAAGCCCTTTATAGCGGGAAGATCGCCGGTTTCGATGTAATATACCAGATCCTCGTAATGCGCGTCGTCGAACATTTGCTGCCCGCTGATTATCTTATTGCCGTAATTTTCCTTAAGGAAATTGAACAGCGCTACGGTCTCTTCGTTAGCGTTTTTGGAAACAGGCTTGCTGCCGTCCACCGGCTGCGCCTCAAGCTCCTTTATCAGCGCGTCTACGTCGGTCTCGTACTGTAAGGCAACGTCCATATCCACCTTGCCGTTTTCATCTACAGCGACCGGATGCTCCGAAAACGAGCCGGTAAGTCCCGGTATCGTACCGTCCTGATTTACACCCGAGCCGGTACTGTCGCACGCCGTAACGGAAAGTATCATTGCCAGCGCAAGTATTCCCGCGATTATTCTTTTCATGTCTATCTTCCTTTCACAAAAGTGCGCTTTCTGCGCGATTTATATAAATCAAGTATATCATATTTTCTTATTGTTGTCAATCTTTCATACACAAAAACGACCCCGCCGAACAGCGAGGTCGTTTTTGTGTTATGGTTTTAATTATACGATATAGTTTTTGATAGCGGCGAGCAGCTCGTCACATTCGTCGGAATGGATGCGCAGCTCCAGCGGCTTGGAAAGATCCAGCGAGAAAATACCCATTATCGACTTTGCGTCGATGGCATATCTGCCGCTTACCACGTCTACATCATAATCGCACTTTGTAACGGTGCTTACAAACTTCTTTACGTCGTCGATCGTGTTGATCTCAATGCTTACAGTCTTCATGATCATTCTCCTTTTGATACTTTACTTTCTTTCGCCTTTTTCAGACAACAAACTTCTTGATCTTGTCAACAAACAGCTCGGAATCGTCACCGTGTACGGTGAGCTTTAATTCCTTGGAAAGGTCGAGGCTGAACAGTCCCATTATGGATTTTGCGTCAACGACGTATTTGCCGACAGTTATGTCGCAGTCGTAGTCATATCCGTTTACAATGTTCACAAATTCCTTAACATCGTTTATGGCCGTCAGCTTGATATTGATCTCAGTCATTGATTTATCTCCTTTCGGTATACAGGTTTTTATTGCCTCTGCAACGGGATCTCCCCATCGCACCTACATAATACCAATTCCCGTTTTCAATGTCAAGCGATTTTTGGCGATTTTTCAAATAACTTGCAAAATTCGTAAAAAAGAATTATAATAGAAAAAGAAACTAAACTTGTTTAGTGAAACTGCACAAATAAACGGTGAACATTTTATGAAATACGCTATATACACATTTGGCTGCAAGGTCAATCAATACGAGAGCGCGGTAATGGAAAAGTCGCTGAAGGAGCAGGGCTACACGCCTGCCGAAGAGGGCTGCTGCCCGGATATCGCGGTGATAAATTCCTGCTGCGTGACCGAAAACAGCGATAAAAAGGCAAGGCGGCTGCTTGCAAGGATAAAGCGGGCGAATCCCTACTGCGTGACGGTGCTGGCCGGCTGTTATCCGCAGGCTTATCCCGGAAAGGCCGTTTTGCTCGGCGTGGATATTCTTTTAGGCAGCGAGAACAAGGAAAACGTAGGAAAGCTCGCGGCCGAGTTTATCGCGTCGGGAGAGCGCAGGCTCACCGTGCCGGATATACCGTCCGGCAGCGCGTATGAACGGCTGAGCAGCGCCGATATGGGAAAGACCCGCGCTTATATTAAAATAGAGGACGGCTGCGATAGATACTGTTCATATTGCATAATCCCGTATGCGAGAGGGCCGGGCCATGGGCCAGAGCTGGCCGCAGTACGACGAGGCCAAGATGGTGGAGCAGACGAAGGAGCTGGCCGTGCAGATCAACGGCAAGCTGAAGAGCACCATCCAGGTGCCCGCCGACGCCCCCGACGAGACCGTCGTGGAGGCGGCCAAGGCGGACGCCAAGGTGGCCCGGGCCATGGAGGGCATGGAGATCGTCAAGACCATCGTGGTGAAGAATCGCCTGGTCAACCTGATCCTGAGACCGAAAAAATAAGG
>CANRII010000101.1 GCA_947630685.1 uncultured Ruminiclostridium sp.
AGAATAACCACGCCGAAAGGCTGCGCCGATTGCACAGGCTGGGTAAACGCCGCCGACTGCAAGACGGACAAGCCCGCCGCAAAGCCGACGCAGACCGTCGCTCTTAAAGTCGGCGACAGGGTGAGAGTAAGGGACGGCGCATTGACTTACTCCGGCGAGCGGCTGTCGAGCTGGGTGTACGATACGGTGTTTGACGTCCAGCAGGTCGGCACGAGCGCAGCCAAAAATTATATCGTGATAGGGCTTGACGGCCAGGTCACGGCAGGAATGCGATTAGAGGACTTAATCAAGGTATAATTGCAAATTACCGGTTAAAAGGCTACTGCGTATGCGGTAGCCTTTTTTGTTTACGAAAATTTGACAGGCATTTTGACAGGCATTTTTTCGGAAAAAGCGGATTTTTTGAGCAATTTTCCGCCCAAAACGAGATAAATATAAAAATAAAAAAATCCTCTCAAAGCCTTTGTTTATGCGGCTTGAGAGGATTTTTTATCTGGTACGCCCGACGGGATTCGAACCCACGGCACATAGCGTCGGAGGCTATTGCTCTATCCAGCTGAGCTACGGGCGCAAATTTTAACGGGGAATGTAATTGCCCCGCTTTATTATTCTACCACTTATATCGGATATTGTCAAGCGTTTCCGCTCATCTCTAAACATAAATATCCCCTCCGTTTTTGCGGAGGGGATAGTAAAATTATTCCAATTCAAACGCGCCGGTATACAACTGGTAATACTGACCCTTTTGAGCGATAAGCTCGTCATGGTTGCCGCGTTCGATAATGTGCCCGTGATCCAACACGATTATCACGTCGGAATTTTTGACGGTGGAAAGTCTGTGCGCTATGACAAATACCGTCCTGCCATACATAAGAGCGTCCATGCCTTGCTGTACGATAGCCTCCGTCCTGGTATCTATCGACGAGGTCGCCTCGTCGAGTATCATTACCGGCGGGTCGGCTACGGCGGCGCGTGCGATGGACAACAGCTGACGCTGTCCCTGCGAGAGGTTAGCGCCGTTTCCGGTCAGCAGAGTGTTATACCCGTCCGGCAGCCTTGTGATGAAGTCATGCGCGCCCGCGAGTTGTGCGGCGGCTATACATTCTTCGTCGCTCGCGTCAAGATTGCCGTACCTGATATTTTCCATTACCGTACCAGTGAAAAGATTTGTTTCCTGCAAAACTATACCCAGCGCGCGGCGCAGGTCGCTCTTCTTTATCTTGTTTATGTTTATTCCGTCGTAACGTATCTTGCCGTCCGCAATATCGTAAAAGCGGTTGAGCAGATTGGTGATAGTGGTCTTTCCGGCACCGGTCGCGCCGACAAACGCCACTTTCTGCCCCGGCTTCGCATAAAGCGAAATGTCATTCAGTACCGGTTTATCCTGCTCGTATTCAAAATCGACTTCGCTGAGCCGAACGTCGCCCTCAAGCTTTACATAAGTAACGGTACCGTCCTGGTGCGGGTGCTTCCATGCCCATGTGCCGGTACGCTCTTCGCATTCGGTAAGCTCGCCGTTCTTTTCGGTAGCGTTTACCAGCGTTACATATCCGTTGTCGCTTTCCGGCTGCTGATCCATAAGGTCGAATATACGCTCCGCGCCCGCAAGACCCATTACCACCGAGTTTATCTGGAAAGATACCTGGCTGATATTTCCCGCAAACTGTCTTGTCATATTCAAAAACGGCACCGCTATGCTTATGCTCAGAGCCATGCCGGAGACGCTGAAATTAGGCACGCCTGCCAGCAGCAAAAATCCTCCCGCGATAGCTACTATCGCATACAGCACGTTTCCTATGTTGTTGAGCACAGGACCGAGCATATTGGCGTATTTGTTCGCCTGGCGGGATTCTTCATACAGCGTTTCGTTCAGGCGGTCGAAATCCTCGGTGCTTTCTTCTTCATGGCAGAACACCTTTACGACTTTCTGCCCGTTCATTATCTCTTCGATAAAGCCTTCTTCCTTACCGAGAGCGGTCTGCTGCCTGAAAAAGTGCTTTGCCGAGCCTCCGCCCAACTTGCCGGTGAATACCAGCATGACGGCAATTCCCACCAGTACGACCAGCGTCAGCCACAGACAGTAGTAGACCATTATGCAGAACACCGTCAGCACGCTTATCGCCGAGATAAGCAGCTGAGGAAAGCTCTGGGATATCATCTGCCTGAGCGTGTCTATATCGTTTGTGTAGTGGCTCATTATATCGCCGTGATTGTTAGCGTCAAAATATTTTATCGGCAGCCGCTGCATACCGTCAAACATCTTCTGACGCAGCTTTTTAAGAGTACCCTGCGTGATTATCGCCATAAGCTGATTGAACAGCGTTCCGGCAGCCAGCGACAACACATAGAAAAATATCAGCAGTCCGATATAACCGAATATCTCGCCGCTTACCGCCGCCCAGTCGCCGTTTTGCCAGTTTTGCTCGATAACGGAAATTACGTTTTGCATAAAGACAGACGGTATCGAGCTTATCACAGCGTTAAAAACTATACAGAATATTACAAACGGCAGCATTACCGGGTAAAATTCGTGTATGGTCTTGATAACTCGGCGTATCGTGCCTTTTTTAACTTTCGGTTTTTCGGCAGATCTACTCATTGTCATCACCTGCCTTATTCTGTGATATGTATATCTCGCGGTAGATATCGTTGCTTTCCATAAGCTCGTCATGAGTACCTACGGCGTTTATCGTACCGCCGTCCATGACTATTATCCTGTCCGCATCCTCTACCGAGGCGATACGCTGAGCTATGATTATCTTGGTGGTTTCGGGGATGTATTCCTTCATCGCCTTGCGTATCTTCGCGTCGGTCTTGGTGTCTACCGCGCTGGTGGAGTCGTCGAGTATCAGTATTTTCGGCTTTTTGAGCAATGCGCGCGCTATGCACAACCTCTGCTTCTGTCCGCCGGAAACATTCGCGCCGCCCTGTTCGATATAGGTGTCGTACCCGTCGGGGAAGGTCTTTATAAACTCGTCCGCGCACGCCATCTCACAAGCGTGCTGCATTTCCTCGTCGGTAGCGTCCTTACAGCCCCAGCGCAGATTGTCCTTTATCGTACCGGAAAACAGTATGTTCTTCTGCAATACTACCGATACCTGATTTCTCAGCGTTTCGATATCATAATCCCGAACGTCGACTCCTCCGACCCTTACAGTTCCCTCGGTAGCGTCATACAGACGGGAAATGAGCTGTATCAGCGAGGACTTAGACGAGCCGGTGCCGCCGATTATTCCTATCGTTTCGCCGGAGCGTATATCAAGATTGATGTCCCTTAACGCCATTTTTTCCGCTGTCTGGGAATATTTGAAGTTTACGTTCTCAAAGCTTACGGAGCCGTCCTTTACCTCGTAGATAGGCTGCTCTGGATTGCTCAGCGTGCTTTCTTCCGTTAATATCTCGACAATTCTCTTGCAGGATTCTCCCGCCATGGTTATCATTACCATTACCATCGAGAACATCATCAAGCTGCTCAGCATCATAAAGCTGTAGGCAAGCATCGAGGATATCTGTCCGATATCGAGTTCAAGTCCGTGAGTGGTGATTATCGTGTACGAACCGAACGTCAATACGAATATCATCACCGCATAGATGCAAAACTGCATAAGCGGGTTATTAAGCGCTAATATGCGCTCCGCCTTGGTAAAGTCGCGGCAGACGTCCTCCGCCGCAGCGTCAAATTTTTTCTGCTCGTATCCCTCACGCACAAAGGATTTTACCACGCGTATGCCTTTTACGTTCTCCTGAATGGAGGCGTTTAAGTTATCGTATTTTTTGAACACCTTGCGGAACAACGGCATAGTCTTGACTATTACCAGTATAAGCCCCGCCGCGAGTATCGGAAGCACGATAAGGAATATCCACGCCGTTTTTCCTCCCATGATGAACGCCATTATAAACGCGAATATCAGCATAAGCGGCGCGCGGATAGCGGTACGGATTATCGTCATGTACGCCATCTGCACGTTGGTTACGTCGGTGGTCATCCTCGTTACCAGCGACGAGGTGAGGAATTTATCAATGTTTTCAAATGAGTATTTTTGTATGCTGGTAAACATATCCCGACGCAGATTTTTCGCTAACCCGCAGGACGCGGTAGCACAGGTGTTGCCTGCTATCGTGCCGAAAGTAAGCGATAATACAGCCATAAGGATAAGCAGCAGTCCGTAACTCAGCAATTCCGACATCTCGCAGCCGTCCTTTACCTTGTTGACTAGTATGGCGATAATAAACGGAATGATACATTCCATCACCACTTCAAGCGCAACAAGTATAGGTGTAGCGATAGACGATTTTTTGTACTCGCGTATACTTCTTGCAAGTATCTTTAACAATGTTTTTCTCCTCTCTTTCCGCCGTTTCTCGAGCTTTGAACGGCTATTTTTTTAAGCTCATGGCAAAGCCACGGCTATATTCTTTTATTATACACTTATAACTTTAACGCAATATTAATTTTTTGTCAAGACCTTAAAAGAAAAATTCTTTTATGAGCTTTCGCGGCTGTCAGACATATTCCTCTTCCTCGGTCTCTTCGGAAAATTCGTCCGGCGCTTCCTCGGGTTCGCCGCCCGATTCTCCCGGAGTCCACGCACGGGAAAAACCGTAATCCTTAAACAAAGCGGCAAGCCCCGTTATCTGCTTTAATCTAAGTATCTCGTCCGTGTCCATTCCCAGATGCTTTGAGATCCATCGGTCGCTGCGGCCGAGCTCGTGCAGCTCTTTTACTATGTTGCTCATCAGATCCACGTCATGCGAGCCACGGGCGCGGTTGTGACGTATCGTGCTCGCCATTCTGTCGGAAAGCGGCTTATCTATCACGCTGACCGGCAGCATGCCGTTTTCACGCTCATATATATCGCTGTGCTCTAACATAACGCGATAGCGGTGAAAGCCGTCAACGATTATGTATTTATCGTCCGCTTTGGAATAATAGCAGACTATCGGCATTGTATAGCCGTCCTCTTTTATGCTGTCATACAGCAGCTTAAGCTCGGGAGGAGCTACAGTGTTCGGGTTATAAGTGTTAGGTACTATCTTTTCCAGCGGTACGGAGATGACGTTATATACCGGGCTTTTGCTTTGCATTACATGTCCTCCAGACTTTTGTACTTTCTTTTTATCTTGTCTATCCTCTCACGCTGCTTTTTTGTTTCTCCGAAGCCCATCGTCTTGCAGGCGTGATCGTTTTTTAGTATGCAGATACACATTCTTTTCCAGCTCGGGATATCCTTGCTGCTTGAAATATCGTCGGTGTCGTCCGGTATTTTTCCGACAAACACCACCCGCGATTTTTTATCCAGAGTGTAGTTTGAAACGCCGTTTCTGCGGATATTGTAACCCTTTTCCACCAGCTCGGCGATAGTTTGCTCCGAAAGTCCGCCGCCGGTCTCGTGCCAGAATTTTATCGAGGTGCGGAATTTTTCGACGTAACTCGCTCTCAGCCGTTTGGGAAGCGTGCGCAGCAGGAATTTTGTGTAGCTTTTCCAGGTGTGTCCCTCCGGCAGCTTTATTCCTCGGTAAGCCATCGCGCTGGTACGGCCGTATATCGCCGTGAAATTCGCGCCTCTTACACGACCCAGCAGCTTTATCCATGTTTCCGGTTCCAGTACGCGGTAGAGGTGCAGGCTCTCCTTGGCGTAATCGTTGAAAGGCGACGCCACTCTCATCTGTTCGGGGGATAGTCCCGCCTTGTAGTAAAGGTCGTACAATTCGTTATATTTGTAGCCGAATTTGTAGTTTGCCGTCCATACGTCGTTTACCGTCCAGTCGTATATCGGCGACGCCGTCCACACGTCCTTGAAGCTGCGGGAGATCCAGCAGGTGCCGTTATAGCCGTACTGCTTGTTGAGAATCCCGCTGTATCTGTTAAGCGATTCGTCCGCGCGGATACCTAAAAGGCATACCGTTTTGCCGCCGCCGTGTATCTCTTTATACCATCTGCCGAACTGCTTTGCCAGATTTTCCTGGTGCATACGGTAAGAGTAGTAATAAAACGGGTTGTTGTCCAGATTTATAACATACGGCTTATTCGGCATATCGCGTATCCACAGCTCCTGTTTATGGTCGTCCCAGGGATACCAATACAGCTCGTAGCTGCTAAGCGCTGTGCGGGTCGCCATGGGCAGACATACCCAATAAGGCTCTACGCGGCTAAGATATTGTTCAAACATATCCTCAACATATTTTGTAGTAAAGGAATACTGCGCTTCAAAATCCTGATGGAACAGCCCTATTTTCTTTGTTATACCGTGCGACTGCATATAGTCCATTACCATATTGAGCAGCAGACCGCTGTCCTTTCCGCCGCTGAAGGATATGTATATATTGTCAAATTCTTCAAAAATGTAATCCATGCGATGAAGAAACGCCTCGTACACATTCATGTCGAGAGGCACTTTTATCACGTATGCCACCACATTTGTTGTCACATAAGCAAGTAAATACAGTTTGCAGTGGATCAAAAATAACCGCTTTCTTTTTTTAACGTAAATATCCGCCGACAGGCTGAGCGCCCGACGGCGGATAAAGTCACTGCGACATGCCAAGCTCTATAGCTTTAAGATTTGTTTCGATAAGATTTGCGCGCTTAGGCGGGATGACCTTTTCCATAGCCTTTTTCACCGTTTCGGAAGAGGTAAGCCCGGTCTCCTTTAGCAGCTTTCCGAGCAGGATTATATTTGCCATTCCTTTTAAGCCGTTTTCGTTTGCAAGAGTGGTGGCGGGTACGTAAAAGCAGCTTATATCCGTTCTGTCACACTTTGATTCGATAAGCGAGCTGTCTATTATCGCGATACCGCCCTCGGTAACGGAGTTTATAAACTTGTCATAGCTGGGGGTGTTCATTACTATGAGTATGTTCGGTTCGTCTACCAGCGGAGAACCTATAGGGTCGTCGCTTATGCAGACCGAGCAGTTGCAGGTGCCGCCGCGCATTTCCGGTCCGTAGGAGGGAAGCCAGGATACCTCTTTATCGTCGTACAGTCCGAAGTACGCCAGCAGCTTGCCCATGAACAGTATGCCCTGTCCGCCGAATCCCGCAAGTAAAATCTGATTTGTCATCTTACAGCGCCCTCCTTATATACACCCAGAGGATAGTAGGGTATCATTTCGTCCTTTACGCGCTGTAAAGCCTCTATCGGTGTTTTTCCCCAGTTGGTGGGGCAGGTGGAAAGCACCTCTATCAAAGAAAATCCCTGTTTGTTCTTCTGGAACTCAAAGCCTTTTCTTATGGCTTTCTTCGCGATGTTGATGTTTTTCGGGTCGATGACCGTTACACGCTCGGCAAGCGCAACGCCGCTGAGCTGAGAGAGCATCTCGCATACTCTTACCGGAAAGCCCTCGACGGAGGTGTTTCTTCCGTAAGGGGTGGTCTGAGTGATCTGACCGGGCAGGGTAGTAGGAGCCATCTGACCGCCGGTCATGCCGTAGGTCGTGTTGTTGATGAATATTACCGTGATGTTCTCGCCTCTTGTAGCGG
>CANRII010000102.1 GCA_947630685.1 uncultured Ruminiclostridium sp.
TCAATGGTCAGGTCTTGAAAGCTATATCAACAAGTACAAGTGGGCAGGTCACAACTATTACTACCCGTGGTCCTACAACGTATCGACTCAATGGCTTATCTACAACCGCGGACTGTTCAGCGAGCTTCAGATCCCCGACCCGAAAGAGCTTTACGATAATGGCGAATGGGATTGGGACGCTTTCAAATCCTGCATGCAGGATTTCGTAGATTCCGAAGAAGGAAGAACAGGTCTGTACGGTCAGCTTGGTACCGCTATATTCGATACCACCGGCACTCCCCTTATTTCAATATCCGAGGACGGTATGTTACAGTCCAACTTCCAGGATCCTAATATAGAAAGAGCGGCTTCGTTCTATCAGGATCTTAAGAGAGAGGAGCTGTGCAAATACGCTACCGGCGATTATATCGACATTTCCGAAGAGCCTATAGTAAACGGCTTGTCCGCTTTCCAGGGCATGCAGGAATGGATAATCACCAACTATGCACACAGAATGCAAAAGGATGATTCTTTGGATATCTTCTTTATTCCTTTCCCGAGAGATCCCGACGCAGATAAATATTATATGGGCATGAGCACGTTCGGATATCTGGTTCCCGCCGGCTCCGAGAACGCAAAGCAGGCTGCGGTATTTATCAACTGCTGCCGACTGAGCAAGACCGATCCCGCGCTTAAAGCTACCACCACCGAAAGCATCATGAAGGATAAGGGCTACACCGAAGAGCAGTTTGAATTCCTTATCAGCTTCCAGGAGGTAGAGAACTTCGACGCTATCGTTGACGAGCCTTACGGACTTGACGACGCTACCGCGGAAATCATCAACACTATGCTGCATGACGTAGCTTTCCCGAGCGACAGCGGTGAAGATCAGAGCTGGACTCAGATGAGAGAAGCTAATGTAGGCGCTATTCAGTCACAGGTCGATAACTACAACGAGCTTATCAAACAGAGCAACGCTTAAATTGTATATTAAAAACTCCGGTTTTCATGCCGGAGTTTTTTTGTTGCGGTAATCTGTTGGAGATAATTGTTCTTCATTTTTGAATAGCCGTGAAAAATACATAGCGTCCTCAAATCCTACCGAACGTGCAACAGCACAAACGGGCAGCTTGGTATTTTCAAGCAGCTTTTTCGCCGCTGTCATTCTAAGTCTGATGAGATACCGCATCGGCGAGATGCCCTCGACGCTTATAAACGCGCGGTACAGCGTAGTGCGTGAGACCCCGGCGAAATCCGCCGCGTCCTTTATGCCGATGTTCATAGCGTAATTGAAATCCATGTAGCTCTGCGCACGTCTGACGCAGAGCTCGGCTCGGCTTTGCAGACTGTTTTTTGCCCTGCTGCGGCTGATGATTATTCCGAGCGTGATATACAATTGACCGGTCATTTTCAACATATCGGAGATATGCCTGCCGCTCATATCATAGGCGGCTTTGATACTGTTTTTAAGCTCATCGCCGAAATCGGAGGATATCACCGGATAGTCGCGCGTGAAATCCGCCGAGGAAAGCAAGCGCTCGGCCTCGGAGCCGTTAAAGCCTATCCAGTAGTACGACCACGGATCGTCCGCGTCGGCGATATAAGTTATCTCGGTGTTAGGATAGACAAGAAAGGTGTCCCCCGCGCTTAGCCGGTAGTCCTTTCCACCGACGGAATATATCCCGGCGCCGCTTACGATATGATGTATAAGATAATGATCCCGCACACCGCTTCCCCATTTGTGCAGCGGCGCGCATTTTTCATACCCGACGTTATAAACGGACAGGGTCTCATTTTCCTTGTTGTCCGCCCTGAAAGAATATTTGTTATCCATAGCCGTCACCTCTATAAGGATTGTAGCACATTTTATCAAGAATTGCAACAAATATCCATATAATTGAAACGAATTTCATATTGAATTTTTCCTGCGGATATGTTATATTAATATCAGCGAAAAAATATTAGCGAAAAAACACCCATGCAGAAAGGATATGATCATATGGCAAAGATACTCGTTACCGGCGGCGCCGGATTTATCGGCAGCCACACCGCGGTCGAGCTGCTGAACGCGGGTCAGGATTTGGGCGTAGACGATATAGTTATTATGGATAACTTTTCCAACTCCAAGCCCGAAGCGCTGAACAGGATACGCAAGATCACCGGCAAGGATCTCAAATTTTACGAGGCGGACATGTTGGATCTTGAGGCAACCGAAAAAATATTCGCCGAAAACGACATTGACGCGGTGATACATTTCGCCGGGCTGAAAGCGGTAGGAGAATCGGTAGCAAAGCCGGTGGAATACTATCACAACAACATTACCGGCACTCTCAACCTGATAAGGGCAATGAGAAAATACGGCTGCAAAAAAATGGTGTTCTCCTCCTCGGCTACGGTATACGGTCCTGTCAATAAAGCGCCATATACTGAAGATATGCCGACGTCTGCAACAAATCCCTATGGTTATACAAAGGTCATGATAGAACAGATACTGCGCGACGTATGCAAAGCGGACAGTGAATGGTCGGTGTCGCTGCTGAGATACTTTAATCCTATAGGCGCTCATAAGAGCGGACTTATAGGCGAAGACCCCAACGATATCCCCAACAATCTTATGCCGTATATCTGTCAGGTAGCGGTAGGCAAGCTGGAAAGGCTGGGCGTATTCGGCAACGATTACGACACGCCGGACGGCACGGGTGTAAGGGACTATATCCACGTGGTAGACCTTGCGAAAGGCCATCTCTGCGCGCTTAAATACATCATGGAGCATAAGGGCTGCGACGCGGTGAACCTCGGCACGGGAAAAGGCTCGTCGGTTATGGACGTGCTGCACAGCTTTGAAAAGGCATGCGGCAGAGAGCTTCCCTACAAGATCCTGGACAGACGTCCCGGCGATATCGCGACCTGCTACGCGAATACCGACAAGGCTAAGGAGGTATTCGGCTGGCAGGCGGAACTGACGCTGGACGAAATGACCGCCGACAGCTGGAACTTTATAAAGAACAATCCCAACGGACTTTAATGGATAATAAATAATTCGATCGGAGCGAAGTTAAATTTGCTCCGATTTTTTGTTTTTATTTTAAGCGGAAGATTTCTTTGAACGAAGATAAAGTACGCCTTTTTTATATCTATTATAATTGTATACAGAAAATAGCTTTTGCTGAAAGTAGTATTAAAAATTTGTATACAAAATATCTCGAAGTTTTTTGTTGATACTTAACAAAATTTAATAAATCGTGCTAAATAGCTTATAAATTACATTGACAACACGGCAAAAAGTGGTATAATAAATATAGATGAATACAAAGGAGCGCTACCATGAAATTCAAAAAATTTTGCGCGTTGATACTTGCCGCTTCCCTGCTCTCCGGCTGTGCGGTAAGAGAGGATTACAGCGAGTATATATCCGAACCTGTCCTATCTGCCCAAAGCGACAGCGTGACGGAAAATTCTGTAGATATACCGGATATTTCTATCGACGATACAACAGATAATGAGATCAGCTTTGACAAGGACTATGACCCCGACAAATACTCCAACATGGGAGCTGTCGCTAATTTTGCGGATGAGGAAACGATGGAATACAACGGCAAACCTATTACATGTCATGTCGCGGTAGACGGAACTAACGGCAACACCGCAGACTTAGAACACGGTATCTCGCTGTTTATCAACGGCTTTCGTCAAGTGATAAGCGTAAACGGCAGTGAACCCACCGAAATGTATATCAAGACTTATGAGCCTGATCGGGGAGATTTACTGGAGATAACCTTTGACCCGAGGATACTCGAAAAGGATAAGGACAAAACTATGATGTATGTAAACATTATAGAGTTCTGGTTTCCTACATATGATGATGAAAGATACCATAACGACTTAAAAAGCATACGAGGAGCTTCTCCCGGAGGAGCCGCGCCGATGTATATAAATACGCCTATAAAAAATTATGTATCCGGCGAGCAGGAACAAATCGAGTTGATAGAAAAAACTCCGAAAAACATGGCGAGCCATATAAACGGATACGGAGAGCCGGGTTCGATCGGAGCGTCCGGCACTTATATCGATATACAGCCCGCCAAAGATTACTGGGATTATATCACCTTTTACGCAAACGACGACAACAGCGGGGATATCTCCGTATACTCAGCATTAGAAGATAATATGACCTATCGAGTGACTTTGTTCGGCAAGGACGGAATGCTTACCTTCAACGACGGCAAAAACTATCTTGAAATGGAAAACAAAAAGAAGACGCTTTGCTTTGCTAACGTCAATATACCCGACTTAAAGCCGGACGATTTCATTTACGCGGTCTTCACGCCGATAAAAATAGTCATAAAGGATGAAGGAATATTCAACGAATACGGCGAGAGATATTACAGTACCGCCATGACAAGCAGTTTGCTTTATGTCGCGGACCCGAGCCTAAAGCAGGAGCAGTAAGGAGCGCTGCCATGCAATTCAAAAAATTTTGCGCATTGATACTTGCCGCTTCTATGCTCTCCGGTTGTGCTGTGAGAGAAAATTACAGTGAATATATATCCCTGCCTGTCATAAACGGCAGCACTACGGAAAGCACTACAGATTCACCTGATATTTCGGTCGATACGTCAATATCGGAAGAAAGCAGCGACGACGAGGAAATAAACACTTCAGTTTATGCAGAAAAATATTCCATTTTCGGAGCGATCGTTAATTTTGAAAACGAAGACAAAATGGAATACAACGGCGGACCTGTCACCTGTCACGTTTCGGTAGGCGGAACTAACGGCAACACTACCGACTTAGAGCTCGGCATTTTGCTTTGTATAAACGGATTTTGTCAAGAGATAAGCGTAAACGGCAGCGAACCTACCGAGATGTATATCAAGACTTATGAGCCTGATCGGGGAGATTTGCTGGAGATAACCTTTGACCCGAAAATTCTCGAAAAGGATAAGGAAAAAACGATACTGATATGTAATATTATCGTCTATTTCTTCCCTACGGTGACAGATGAAAAAAACAGCGTTGCGTTAGATCACTCGCGTTCTGTGTCTTTTAACGGTGCAGCCCCGATGTATCTGAACACGCCGATAACCGATTTTATTGACGCTGAGCCGGAAGAATTCGAAACGATACCTAATACAATGTCAACTATCAAGGAAAATATAAATCTTTACGGCGACCCCGATGTAGAAACCGGAGACCCTAACAGGATCTTCGGCATCCAGCCCGCAAAAAGCGAAGAATATATCAACAAGTTTGCTCTGAACGACGACGGCAGCGGGGATATAACGGTGTACGGCGGGCTTGAGGACGAACAGCTTTACCGCATAACTCTGTATAAAAAAGGCGGGAAACTGCTTACTTTCAACGGCGGAAAAACATATCTTGAAATGGAAATGAAAAAAGACGAATTATATATGGCTGATCTGAATATACCCGATCTAAAGCCGGACGATTACGTTAGTGCGTTTTTTACTCCGATAGTTGACGCAACGCTCGACGATAGAGGCATTGCGGACTTTTCATATGGAGAATTGTTTCAAGGAGATGCAAGCTGGATAATGTTTGCAGAAGAAAATAAAATTTAAGACACATAGGGAGAAAATATGAAAAAATTATCAGTCGTTGCTCTTTTCCTTACCGCTTCCCTGCTCTCCGGCTGCGCGGTGAGAGATGAAAACAGCAGTTTGACAACCGAGCCGCAGCATAATGAAAGCGCTCAGTTAAGCTCGTCTGAAATTTCCGAATACTCGTCCGACTATTCGACAGATGAAGAAAGCGGCTCGAACGAATATTACGAATATGGTGTTCAAAAATATTCCTGTATCGGAGCGACTGTAAATTTCGCCGATGATCACATACTTGAATATAACGGAGAGCCGATGATATTTCATCTGTCTGTCGGAGGAACTAACGGCAATTCTACCGATTTAGAGCTCGGCATAGCTATCGTTATAAACGGATTCAGACAGATATTCAGCGTCGATGGCGGAGAACCGACCGATATGTATATAAAAACTTACGCGCCTAACCGCGGAGATTTGTTGGAAATAACGTTAGACCCGCAGATACTCGAAAAAGAAAAGGACGCCGAAATTCTCGCAATTGACGTTATCACCGTATTTTTTCCGACTGCTGTCGATGAACAATATCCGGATACAATAGACGGTGCCCGTCATGCGTCGTTCAGCGGCGCCATGATAGCCTCTATCAACTCCCCGATAACAAACTTTATAGATGAAAAGCAGGAGGAAAACGTTGAGGTAACTAAGAAAACGCTTAAAAACGAGCGGGAGCTGGTGGGCGATAATTATTCCCCCTACCCAAGCGGCGAGGGCAATTTCATTTTAGGTATCGAGCCCGCCGATATATCTGAGGAAAACGATAATTTTCTTCTCAACGACGACGGCAGCGGGGATTTTACGGTATACGGGGATATTGAGGACAACAGGAAATACCGCGTCACGATATTCGACCAAAACGGAATGAGAACCTTTAACGGCGGGAAGACCTACCTTGAAATGGAGATGAAAGAGGGCGACCTGTGTATTGCAAATATAAACATACCCGACTTAAAGCCGGGAGATTATATTTACGCGCTTTTTACACCGTTTGATATGGAAGTCGGATATGATGACGAGCACAGAAAATATTTTACAAACTTTATTACTCGTGCGAATAACGGCATGGCTTCCGAAATACGATTCGCTGACAAAAACCAATAAAGGAGCGTCGCTATGAAATTAAAAAAATTTTACGCATCGATACTCGCCGTTTCCCTGCTCTCCGGCTGTGCGGTGAGAGAAAATTACAGCGAATATATATCCGAGCCTGTCCAAAGTGACAGCATTTCGGAAAGCTCCGCAGATATACCGGATATTTCGATAGATGACACTTCGATATCCGATGAGATCAGTTTTGACAAAGACTATGACCCCGACAAATACTCTATCATGGGGGCTGTCGTTAATTTTACGGATGATGAAAATATTGAATACAACGGCGAACCTATTACATGTCATGCCTCGATAAGCGGAACTAACGGCAACACCGCCGCAATAGAACTTGGCATATCGCTGTTTATCAACGGCTTTCGTCAAGTGATAAGCGTAAACGGCAGCGAACCCACCGAAATGTATATCAAGACCTATGAACCTGAACAAGGAGACTCGCTGGAGATAACCTTTGACCCAAGGATACTCGAAAAGGATAAAGATGAAACTATGATGTATATTGATATTATAGAGTTCTGGTTTCCTACATATGATGATGAAACATACCATAACGACTTAAAGAGTATACGAGGACCTTCTTCCGGAGGAAACTCGCCGATGTATATAAATACGCCTATAACAAATTACGTATCCGGCGAGCAGGAACAAATCGAGTTGATAGAAAAAACTCCGCAAAACATGGCGAGCCACATAATCGGATACGGAGATGTAGGCTCAATGGGAGAGTCCGGTACTT
>CANRII010000103.1 GCA_947630685.1 uncultured Ruminiclostridium sp.
CATCACAAGCAGCGACGCTATGGAGATCATCTGCTTTTGCCCTCCGGAAAGCTCGTCGGTCTTGCGGTACAAAAGCTTTTCTATCCCGAAGAAGATAGACACCTCCGCAATGCGGGAGCGTATCTCCTCCTGCTTCATTCCCATGCTTTCCGCGCCGAACGCAAGCTCATGCCATACCTTGTCGGTGACGGTCTGTTCCTCCGGAAACTGTGCGGCATATCCTATATCTGCGGCGGTATTTTCGTATCCGCATATATCCTTACCTAAAAAGAGTATCTTGCCGTCCCGACTTCCGAGCGGCTGTATATTCTTCATGCAGGAAAGCAGCGTGGACTTTCCGCAGCCCGATCTTCCGCAGATAAGCAAAAACTCGCCCTCGTCCACCGTAAGCGTAATATCGCTTATCGCGGGCGTTGTCCTGTTATGATATGTATAAGAAAAACCGTTTATATCATACAGCGTCGGCATGCTTTATTCTCCTGCTTTCATAAATATCTATCGTAATAGGCGTCATGCACAGCACCGCCCATAGCGCCGTCGGCAAAAGCGCATAAGCGTTTGTCGAAACGTAAAAATTCGGATAAAAACCGTAAGCCAGCGAGCCGGTGCAGCAGCCAAGTATAACAGCCGCCGTTACCGCTGTAGCTATCGCCAGCACTATCCATTCTTTAAGGGCAAATCGGTATATTGTGTAAGAGCTGCGGCAAACATTTTTCGCGCCGTAGCCGCGCGCTTTCATGGATACGGCGCTTTGCGCGGCGCCCTCGGCAGCGGCGGCTATAGCGGTGGAAAGTATCCTGAACGCGTTTTTGATCCTTGAAACAAGACCGCCAGAACGTATATCGCAGCCGGTGAATCTTTGCGCGTATACTGTGAGCTTTATCCTCCTTGCCATAAGCGGGATAAATCTCATTATCATGGATATCAGCAACCCCAGCCCCGGAGCAATTCTGCCCAGCAGGTACACCGTTTTATCGCAGCCCATAAGCTCGTTTGCGCAGTAAAACCACATCACCATGGAGATGACCGCCGCCGCCGCGCAAAGGCTGTATATAAGCGTTTCCAACGTCGCGGCGTTTCCGGTAGGAAGATAAAACAGCACGGTAGAACCCGCGTTATTGAATAAAAGGTTTATCCCGCAGGATAACAAGCAAAACGGCAGCAGCGCCGCCATTATCCTGACGGCGCGTATGCCTTTAAGCTCTATAGCTGTTGCGGCGGCGAATATCAGCGACGCTATCGTAATATAAGGGTGCCACACAAACGCCGTTATCATCGTCACCGAGAGTATATATGCCGCCGACGCCAGCGGATGATATTTTCTAAAGCCGGTCATTGTCTACCTCTCACGATCAGCAGTTATAGCAAAACTCTATACTGTCCCCGTTTTTCGGCAAATAGGAAGAACATCCTTCTCCCGGGGAACTGCCGTTTACCTTATATACCCAACCCGACGCGCTGCCGCAGTCAAATTCGTACAGGTTGTTTATGCCCTCTATATATGAACTTCCGAACGCGGGGGTATACGCCGCTTCGAGCTGTATATTGTTTTCGCTGCATACCCTGCGCAGAATGTCATACACGCTTTCGCCCTCGTTAAAACCTACATTGCCGGAAAATATCACTCCGTCCGCCGGTACCAGCGAATGCTTGTCATTATCCAGCTTGTCCATATTTTCAAGAATGCTGCGGCAGTCTATAGTTAATATACAACTGTTGACATACTGCGGCTTTTCCGGTACGGACGCGGTGGTTTGCGGTTTCGTAGTCTGAGGCTTTGTAGTATGGGGTCTTGTAGTTTGCGGCTTTACAGTCTGAGGTTTTGTAGTTTGGGGTTTTACTGTTTGCGGTTTTTCGGTTTGAGGCTTTACGGCAGTTTGCGCCGCAGTAGTTTTCGGGAGGGTATATTCTGTCGTTTCCGCCGTACTTTCGATATGGACAGGATAAGACTGCGGCGCTTTTGTCGTATGCGTATAATTATCGGTGCTTGTGACGGAGGAGTCCGGCTTTTTGCTTTCGGGTATTTCGGAGATTTCTGTTGTTGGTCTTACCTCGGAAAAAACCGGCTTACTTTCCGGAACATCCTCGGATAATACGCTTTCTCCTCCGCCGCTTTTACCGAACAGTATCAGCAGTATGATGAGCAATACCGCAAACAATGCCGCGATAAGCGCATATTTGTATTTTTTTATAAATTGCATGTCATACTGCCTCTTCTTAAAAATTTATTTCTTTTTTCTGAGCATATACGCTCCGCCGAGTATCGATGCGGATATAATGACCGCGGCACAGGGAATAGTCACACCGGTATCGGGATTTTCACCGCCGTTATCGGAAGCGTCGCTGCTTTCGCTGTCGGAAGTGTCGTTATTTACCTCGCTGTTTTCGCTTTCGGGAACGTCGCTGTCATTGTCCGGCTCGGTAGGCTTAGCAGTATTGCCGGAGGGCTCGCTTTCATCATTGGAAGTATCATCGCTATCGGAATTTTCGGGAGCTTTGGTTATCTCTGTTCCGGTCATATCGTATATCGGCGATTCTCCCGAGGTTTGACGCTCAAACGCGATCAAAGCAAGAAACGCCTGCTCGGTAGTCATCTGATTTGCGTCCTCCGCATAAAAATGCGAAAATCCTTTATCGGTAAAGTTTTCGATAAGCGGACTGACGTACTCAATAGCGTCGGTATTTTGTATCGCAAGCGCTATTATCATCTGCGCGTATATTTCGCTGTCAACGGCGCCTTTTGAGATAAGCTCGGAAAGGTACTGCTCGGCGGCGGTTATCGCGTTTGCCGCTTCAATGTTTTTATCTTTGTAAGGCGCTAACGCCTGTATAGCCATAGCGGTGACGTCCGGTTCGCTGTCGTCGGCAAGACCCCAGCCGCCGTCCTCATGCTGCTCGTTTAAGATAAACTCCAGCAGCTTTTCTCTTGTAGTCTGCGTTTTTCCCGACTGCGCGGCAGGTATCTCATAACCGTGAGAATCCAATGCGATAAGCGCCCATACCGGACCGTTCACGCCCTGCTTTGTCACAAAGTCCATATCGGACAGCGGTTCTAAAAGGTCGTACCCCGCGATATTGGTAACGTCTTTTCCTATAGAGGTAAGCGCAAGTATCACCCTTGAATTTTCGGTGGATTTTGCACGGTGCAATTGCGCGGAGCCGTTTATTTTCACCGCGTTTGTTACTTCGTTGTAATATTTTTCGCTTATTTCGTCCGTGATAAAGCCGGAACGCGCCAGGCCTAATATTACCCAATCGCCGCCTACAGCGTCTATTGTGACGGTGTTGTTCTCGGCGTAATTTTTAATTAGCTCGGCGGTCTTTAGGTATACCTCGTGCGCGGACTCGCGGCTTGCGGCTATGCTAAGCTCGTCCAGCTTTTCCATAAGTAAAGCCAGCTTATTTCGCTCCTCCTCGGGGACGTATTCTTTTTCCGCGTCGGAAAGGCTGTTGTACATCTCCGACGCTTTCAGCACCGCCGCCTTATCGTCGATGGTGAGCTTATCCGGTTCGGGAAGATCGTCGATAGTGACCGTCACCTTGTCGGAATCAAAGCTCATCTCCCAGTTTTCTATAACGTAATTGTCCGTGTAGTAAAGCAGCACTTCGTCGCCGTTTGACAGGATATAGTCCTGTATCCCTCTGTCCGGCGATTCTCCGTTTACAAGGTACTGCCAGCCGCAGTATCTGCCGTTGGTGAACTCCCCGACGGTATCCCCGTCGTAGCTCATGGAGGAGATATAACCTTTCGATATATCGGCGGTAATACCCTTATCCTCAAAGCATACTTTAAGCAGATCCTCCACCGTGCTGCCATCTATAACGTAAGAGGTGCGCTCCACCCATTCGGTAAGGCCGCCCTCCTTTAAGGTATGCCTTTCCTCCTTGCCGTGCTGATAGTCGCCGAGTATGGTGACATAAGCGGCGGTCTTGTCCTCCGGTACGGGAGATACCTTTACGCCGAAGTCCATGGCGTAGTTATCGTATTCAACGCTTGCAAGCTGATAATCCGATTCGGAAAAATCCACGCCGGAAAATTCACCGTCGGAGGACGGCACAGTCTTTTGCGTTCCGTCGCTGTATTTTACCGTAAGGTCGTATTGCTCTAAATTGCTGTAATCCGTGTAAGCGGTCAGACCCCTTTCGGGATTGGTAAGCAGATTTTTAGAGGTTATCGAGGTGACGTGCAGGTTTCCGGCAAATTCCGGATTTTGCGCGCCTTGACGGTAGTCCGGCGCGGTGTTGGAAGAATTGAGCTTAGCGGTGAGCGTGCCGTCGGTAAGCTCTGCGGGAGAAAACGCGGTCGCTATTTTCGCCGCGCCCTCGCTTATCGGATTATAGGCTATGCCGTATCTGCTGTCGTCCTCAATAGATACATACGAGCCGAGCTTTCCTATACCGTTATTTGCGCCGCAGTTATTTATATAGTAGTTATTGTATACGATGTTGTAGCGGTTCATCGTGTTCATATACCCGATCACTCCGCCGACCGCCGCATTTTCCGCGCTTGCACTCAGCGTACCGGAAAAGTAGTTGTTTCTTATCCTGCCGATACCGTTGTTCCAGCAGGTCCTTGCGCCCTTTTCGCCGCCGAAAATGCCGCCAACGTTATTTTCACCCGATACGCTGCCCGAAGCGTAGCTGTTTTCTATAGTTACGCAGGGAGTAGCAGGCGCGGAACCCGCCGTATAGCCGTTTCCTGCGATACCGCCCACCATTTCGCCATCAGATATAACTCTGCCGTAAAACGCGCAATTATTTATATAAAAGTCGCGCATGGACTGACCCTTGAAGCCGACTATACCGCCGACGTTGTCATGTCCGTATACGTCCGCATAGCTTACGCAGCCGCTTATAGTTCCGTTGAACGCTCCGCCAAACGAGCCGATATTGTCGCGGTGGGTGAAAGTTCCCACAAACGGGTAAACGGTCTCGGTATCGCCGAGGTCGCCCCAGCTGCCGTCGTCGCCTATAACAACGCCCGGTTCTACCGTGCTGTTGTATATGTTCACCGATTCATTGCCGTACCCGCCGACAAAGCCGGAGTACAGTATATGCGAGCCTGACTTGATAGTAACGTTGTTTATATCCATTGTGCAGGCGGTGGTATATCCCTGGATCACTCCGTAGCCGGGTATCTTTTCACCATATATAGAAAGATCCCACAGCTTCGCTCCGCTGGGCTTGCCTATCAGCGACAGACTTCCCGCAGGAACGGTAAGCGTTTTGCCGTTGCCGTCGATATACCCGCCGAAGCGGTTTTTAGTTGTGCCTATAGGCTCCCACCCGTCGGGAAGAGTAACGTCGCTTTCCAGTCGGAAATATATCCCGCTGTAATCCTCGCCGTCGATGTTATTACTGTCCGACAGCTTTTTAAGATCCTCGCCGTTCTTTATAAGATAAGGGGAATCCTTGTAGCCTTTGCCCTGCCAGTAGGGAGAATACGGGTCGCGGGTGGAGGTCTGCAATATAATAATGTCGCGCTCCTCGCCGCTAGTTAATGTCAGCAATACGCCCTCGACCTGCTTTACCGGCATGGAGCAGCCCTCGTAAAAGAGTATATCTTTCCTTGCTTTCCAGTATTCGCCCTTGTAGCTTGTAAAATCGTTATCGGTAAGGGGAGTTTTCAGCCCCTGCTCAAGGCTTTCCGCTTTTCCGGGGTCAAAGGAGGAATCGGTTGCGACCAGCGAGTAGCAGTCAAGCTCGTACCCATCCTTTACCGTAATGTCCTCAGCGCCGAATATCGCGCCGAACGGCAGGGAAATAAGATAAGCGCCGCCTTTCGCGTCGGTGGGAGTGTAATCTCCGACCCTCTGCGCAACGCCCTCTCCCTCGCCGCTGTAGTAGTTCAGCGTGAGCAAGTCCTCTACTTGCACCGTGTAATTTTGCACAGCGGTATTGTCCTGTGCAAAGGCCGACAGCGGCAGAGAGAACGCGCCCATCGCTATCGCCAGGATCGCCCCGACGAATCGTTTTGTGCCTGTTTTCATCAGAAAAAACTTCCTTTCGTTTGTTTTATTTAACAGCCGATCTCCGTTACATCTCTAAAATAAAAGGTGCGCGCCAAACGGCCGCACCTGCTTGTCCCAGAATATGTACCGAAAAATACGGAAGCTTCTGACTTATGCGCGAAACGCCTATGCAAAAATTGCATAGTATTCCCGCTCAAACACAGTAATGACAGTTGTTCCGGACTCGAACCGGATCACAATTACCTACTCGGCTTACAAACCTTTCAAACCGTATTTTCTCCGAAGATATCTTCGGTCAGCTTATTAAATTTATTAAATTATAACACAGCCGGAAAAAAATTGCAATATTTTTTTAGAGATTTTCCACCGCCGCACGCTCCGCAAAAAGCATTTTTTCATAATTTTGCATGAATTTTTCAAAGCCGTCTATATCCTCTTTTATCGGAGAAACTATGTTGCTTTGAGAATTACGGAATATCTTTCTGTCCAGCCAGTCGGAAAGCGCTTCGTCCTTGCCGCGGTCCACCATATAAGACGCCAGCAGCGCTATTCCCCACGCGCCGCCCTCTCCGGCGGTCTTTGTCACTGCTACCTTAGCGTCAGCGGCGGCGGCAAGTATCCGCTGCCCGACGTTTTCCGTCTTGAAAAATCCGCCGTGTCCGGTCAGGATATCGACTTTTATATTTTCCTCCTTGAACAGGATATCCATGCCTTTTTTCAGCGTCGCAAGCGAAGAAAAAAGCTGCGCCCGCATGAAATTCGCCAAAGTGAACTTACTGTCCGGCGTGCGCACAAACAGCGGCCGCCCCTCTTCAAATCCGGTAATATGTTCTCCCGAAAGATAGTTGCAGGCTACCAGTCCGCCGCAATCGGTATCCCCAATCAGCGCAAGATCAAAAAGCTCGTTATAAAGCGCGGAGGTTTCGATATCGCAGCCCAGCCTGCCGCTAAGCTCCTTGAAAATCCCCACCCACGCGTTAAGCTCGGAGGTGCAGTTGTTGCAATGTACCATAGCGGTAGGTTCTCCGGACGGCGTGGTCACAAGGTCTATCTCACGATGTAATTTTTTAAGAGGTTTATCCAATACCACCATGGCAAAAACCGACGTGCCCGCCGATACGTTTCCGGTGCGGACGCGAACGCTGGAAGTCGGCCGTGTAGCGGGCGATTTCGCGCTCGGCCTCGGCGATCTTGCCGTAGCGAATCTCCGCCA
>CANRII010000104.1 GCA_947630685.1 uncultured Ruminiclostridium sp.
CTGTTACTGTATTTGACATGAGATTTCCGCAAAGCTCTCCCGGCAGTCCGTCGGCGCTTTTCTTTACCTCGGTTATAGTAGCGGGTACTATCTCGCCCTTTCCGAGAGGCAGAATTTCTCCGGTATCTATATCGCATACCGCATGCCCCAGTCCGGCAAACACCTTTGACGTTTCATCGTAATAAGTCATTGTACCTATGCCGGCGGTGCTGTCCCTTACCCATATACCGAGTTTTAGCTCGCCTTCATTATTTTTTTCCGGTACGGCGGTAACATTGTGCACCGTTCCGTCACGGGTAAATTCTATATTGGTTTCGCGGCTGTTTTTTGCCACAAGCTCGGTAAACTGCTTTGCCGAGGTGACTTTTTCACCGTTGACGCGGGTAATTATATCGCCCGCCTGCAAGCCGGCTTTTCCGGCGGGGGAGAAATTGTCCGGACCGCGGTTTACCTGACCGAAATCGGTAACTATCACTCCGTCGGTAAGCAGCTTTATTCCAAACGGAGTACCGCACGGGATAAGATACGGCCGTTCCTGAGCTACTGCGGTCACGGTTTTTATCGGTATCATTCCGAATAATTTTACATCCGCAGTATATTTGCAGCTGCCGTCGCACAGCAGCTCGCTTTCTTTAGTATCGGCGGTCAGAGCCGCTGTAGATATTATTTCAATGCTGCCGTCCTTTCCTATGACACAGCCGTTTTCAATAGAAGAATCAACATAAGCGGATACGGCGAGCATAGATAATGTTATAAAAGACATGGCAGCGGAAAGAATTGACGTTATTTTTTTCATCTTACCACTCCTTGTGAATTGCAAATCAAAATCACAAACATAATATTTGCCCGACCGATTTTTTTATAAGAGGTATTTTTTAATTTTATGATTTTACTGTCATGGAAACCGCCGATGCCGTATTGATCCTATATGCAGGAATTTACAAACGTTTTTCCTTTATTATACGGAGTTTTATACTTAAAAATCGTGATTTGACATTGACCCGAAAATGTGATATATTATATAGTATAAACGCGATACGGAATTTGCCGCATGCTTTTATTTTTTGCCGGCAAAACGGAAAAATTCACCGCAGGAATAATTGAAATAATTAAAAGGAACAGATAAAATGAAAATTTTTGTGCTTGTGTTAAAAATACTGCTGATGATAGCTACCGGAGCGATTGCAATTGTGTTCAACGTTTTTGGGGCTATATCTACGATGTCTACCGGTGTAGCGGAGAATAACGACATAACAGGTTATATTATATTTTGGATGGTTTTTACCATCGTGCTGTTTGTCGTGCCGACATTTCTTGTAATGCTCAGAAAATACGTTATCGCCGCTGCGATGTCGGTCGCGGGCATGATATGTATATTTGTGCTGCATGAGCTTATCCACGGCGCGGCAAGAGAGTTATATCTGCCGATGCTGCTGATAACCGTATTGGACGTGCTTATTGCGATATTCGGCAATTGGGATAAGATCCATGCCGGTATCGACGAAAGGGAAAGGCGCAAAAACGCCGTCGCTCCGTCGGTGCTGGGCGGCACGACTGCCGAGACTGCAAGCGAAAAAAGATCATCCGGGAAGAATAAAAGGAGGTAATTATGGCGCTTTTATCAGACGATATACAGTTTCATCTTAAAATAAGAAACGGAGATGTCGGTAGGTATGTTATTTTACCGGGCGATCCCGGAAGAGTACCCGCTATTGCAAAGTATCTTGACAATGCCGCCAAGATCGCGTCAAACCGTGAGTTTACAACTTATACCGGCAGTCTGCTGGGAGAAAAGGTAAGCGTTACGTCTACCGGTATAGGCGGTCCGTCTGCGGCTATCGCGGTGGAAGAGCTTATCCGCTGCGGTTCAGATACGTTTATAAGGATAGGCACCAGCGGCGGCATGGCGCTTAAAGTTTCCGGCGGCGATCTGGTGGTAGCGACAGCGTCGATACGCAGCGAGGGTACCAGTAGGGAATACATACCCGACGGTTATCCCGCGGTGGCTGATTTTGAAGTAATGAGCGCGCTCAAAGCTGCCGGTGACAGTCTGTCCGAGGACAAAGACGGCAAGCGCTGCCATATCGGAGTAGTGCACTGCAAGGACAGCTTTTACGGTGAGATAGAGCCGGATAAAATGCCGGTGGGTCGCACCTTGTGCGATAATTGGGACGCTTATGTAAAATGCGGCTGCCTAACCTCGGAAATGGAATCCTCGGCGATATTTGCCGTTGCCGCGGCAAGGGGAGTTCGAGCGGGCTCGGTTTTCACCGCACTTTGGAATGTAGAGCGCACTAAGGCAGGTCTGCCGGATACCGTTTGTCTGGACAGCGACAGAGCGATACGCACCGCGGTAGAGGCGGTCAAAATATTGATACAACAGGATAGAAATAAAAATGGCGTTTGATTATATTCTTTTCGATCTTGACGGTACATTGACCGACCCGTATGAGGGGATAACAAAATCGGTTCAATATGCTTTGGCAAGCTTTGGGATAGATGAGCGTAATCAGGATATACTGCGCTCGTTCATAGGGCCGCCGCTTAGAACGTCGTTTATGGTGAATTACGGATTTGACAGGGAAAAGGCGGAGCAGGCGGTGCTTAAATACCGCGAACGATATATTCCTATAGGGGTATATGAAAACCGAGTTATCGACGGCGTTCCCGAAACGCTGGAAAAATTGCGCAGTCACGGCAAAAAGCTGTATCTTTCCACTTCCAAACCGCTTGATACCGCGACCGAGATAATGCGGCATTTTGATTTGGAAAAATATTTCGATTTTCTCGGCGGCGCGGATTTCAGCTTTGGCAGAGATGAAAAACATCAGGTGATAGAATATGTGTTCGAGCATTGTAATATCACCGACCGCGACAAAACGGTCATCGTCGGCGACCGCAAGCATGATATTATCGGCGGTAAAATGTGCGGGATAAAGTCTATCGGCGTTCTTTGCGGATACGGCGATAAAGCGGAGTTTGAGCAGGCGGGCGCTGATTTTATCGCTGATGATTTTCCCGGCATTTGTAATTTTATCCTTTAATAAAGCGAAAAAAATAAGTACATAATAAAAGCGTAAGGCGTATGGATCGTCTTACGCTTTTTCTCTAATAGGAAAGGAGAATGCTTGCTTTACAAGCATGATAATAATTATGAACCAAGAGCACGCAAACAAGCACATTGCCTGCACGATAAGGAATTGCAAAAACCATTGCTGCTGCGCGGATTATTGTTCTCTTGACAAGATCCAGATAGGCACGCATGAGTGCGACCCTACGCAGAAGGCATGCACCGACTGCAAATCCTTTGAATTAGAGCAATAACAACGAAACCTCCTCCGGAGCACCGGAGGAGGCAGTTTTGTGTAAATCGTGTTTTGCGGTTCTTAAGTGTTGTTCACACCGTAGGAAAGTATCATAAGGCTATCGCTCAGATGGACATTTTCCACCACTATATCGTCAAAATCGACGTTTATATCATAGTGTGAAAAATTCCAGAAGCTGCGTACATTAACTCCGGTAAGGCGTTTTACCAGATCTTTTGTAACGTCTTTAGGCGTACATAACACCGCTATATCCGGCTGTTCTGCGCTGCAAAACTGCTCAAGCCGCGCTACGTCGGTTATTTTTACTCCGGCAAGCTCCTGACCCTCGATATTCTTATTGGAATCGAATATACCGATAAGTCGGCAGCCGCTTTTTTCAAAATCAATGTGCATGGCGAGAGCCGTGCCGAGATTGCCCGCACCGATAAGTATGACCTTTTTTCGGCTGTCAACGCCGAGTATATGGCCTATCTCCTGGCGCAGCTCGCTGACGTTATAGCCGTACCCCTGTTGGCCGAATCCGCCGAAACAGTTTAGATCCTGTCGTATCTGAGACGCGGTCAGCCGCATTTTTTCCGCAAGCTCGCGCGATGAAATTTTAGAAATTCCCGCGTCTGACAATTCGCCGAGAAAACGGTAATATCTCGGCAGCCTGCGTATTACGGAAACTGAAATGTTGCCTTGCTTTGACAAAATCAATTCCTCCGGAAAATGGTCTGCGTTTGTGATGAAATTTACTTCATCAGCTTTTCAAGTCTGACGTTTATTTCTTTTAAGAAGTCCTCGGTGTTGACTTTTCTCTTGTTTTCAAGCTTGGAGAGAATGTACAGGTCGCCGGTCATAACACCGTCCTCAATGGTAGCTATAGTAGCTTTTTCCAGCTTATCAGCAAAATCCGCGAGCTCCTTATTTCCGTCCAGCTCTCCTCTTTTTCTCAAAGCGCCGGTCCATGCGAAGATAGTCGCTACCGAGTTCGTAGAGGTTTCTTCGCCCTTAAGATACTTATAATAATGGCGGGTAACGGTGCCATGTGCCGCCTCATACTCATATATCCCGTCGGGAGATACCAGCACGGAGGTCATCATGCCCAGACTGCCGAAAGCGGTGGCTACCATGTCAGACATAACGTCGCCGTCATAATTCTTGCATGCCCAGATATATCCGCCCTCGGAGCGAACGACTCTTGCTACTGCGTCGTCGATAAGAGTGTAAAAATATTCTATGCCTGCGGCTTCAAATTTTTCCTTATATTCATTTTCGTATATCTCGGCGAAAATATCCTTGAAGGTATGGTCGTATTTCTTGGATATAGTATCCTTAGTGGCAAACCACAGATCCTGCTTGGTATCCAGCGCGTAATTAAAGCAGGACTTTGCAAAGCCCGCGATACTGCCGTTTATATTATGCAGCCCCTGAATGATACCGTCCGAACCGCTGAATTTGTGTATCAGCTCTCTTGTTTCGTTTCCGTCCTTGTCGGTAACTACCAATTCTGCGGTGCTGCCGTCGCTTACCTTCATTTCGGTGTTTTTATAAACGTCGCCGTAAGCGTGACGTGCGATAGTGATAGGCTTTGTCCAGGTGGGAAGCAGGGGAGTGATGCCTTTGACGATTATCGGAGCTCTGAACACCGTACCGTCAAGTATCGCACGGATAGTTCCGTTAGGGGATTTCCACATTTCCTTTAAGTCGTATTCCGTCATTCTCTGAGCGTTCGGGGTGATGGTGGCGCACTTTACCGCAACGCCGTATTTTTTGGTGGCGTTTGCGCTGTCGATGGTCACCTGATCGTCAGTCTCGTTTCTGTGAACAAGTCCGAGGTCGTAATACTCGGTATTAAGCTCAATATACGGCGTAAGCAGTATATCCTTTATCATCTTCCAGATGACTCTTGTCATCTCGTCGCCGTCCATTTCGACCAGCGGCGTTTTCATCTCGATTTTTGCCATAGTTGTTCCTCCTTGATCTTATCTGTAGTTAAATAATTCCCATACACATAAGGATAAATCCCGCGATAAGCAGTATTCCTCCCGCCGCCGTGATAGAACGGCTCAATACCGTCCAGCGTCCTCCTCGCTCTTTATTCCTGAAGATAACGTATATTATCATCGTTACCAAAACAAGCGCCGCCAAAAAGGCAATTACCCATTTGTTTTGCAGAGCGTTAGCAAAAGCACCGGCGGAGCTTACTATCCTAAGGATCATATATACCGCTATCAGAATAAAAGCAACTATTGTGAGTACAGCGACTATAATATCTCCCGTTCGACGGAGGTCGGGCTGCTTTTCGCGTTTCATAGCAAGATCATCCGTTTTGCTTGGTGTAATTGAGCAATCCTCCCGCGAGTATCATACCCTTGCCGCGCTCGGAAAGCTCGCAGGTGGTTTTTATCTCACAGCCCTTTGTAAGGTTCTTTACCACTATCTCGCCGCCGTTTTCTATAAGCTCGCGTACATTTTCTATCGCTAGCTTATCGCCCTGCTCGATCTTGTCGTAATCCGATTCATCGGCAAAGCACAGCGGGATTATTCCGTTGTTGATAAGGTTCTGACGGTGGATACGTGCAAAGGATTTGCAGATTATCGCTTTTACTCCAAGATACAGCGGAGCAAGCGCCGCATGCTCTCTTGACGAGCCCTGTCCGTAGTTTACGCCGCCGACGATAATGCTCTGACCCAATTCCTTTGCACGGGTCGGGAAGCTTTCGTCGCATACGGTGAAGCAATATTGCGAAATAGCCGGTATATTTGAGCGCAGAGGTAATATTTTTGCTCCGGCAGGCATAATATGGTCTGTAGTTATATTGTCCGTTACCTTGAGCGAAACCTCGGCTTCTATCTTTTCAGCAAGCGGTACGTTTACCGGGAAAGGCTTGATATTCGGCCCTCTCAGCACCTCTACCTTGTCCGCGTCCTCGGGTGCGGCGGGAGGTACTACCATGTTGTCGTTGATAAGGAATTTTTCAGGCATGATATAAGGCGGCATTTCGCCCGCAAGTCTCGGGTCGGTAAGTACGCCGGTAAGCGCCGATATAGCTGCGGTTTCGGGAGAAACCAGATATATCTGACCGTCCTTTGTGCCGCTGCGCCCTTCAAAATTGCGGTTAAAGGTACGAAGCGATACGCCCTTGGAATTAGGCGACTGTCCCATGCCTATGCAGGGACCGCAGGCGCTTTCAAGTATTCTTGCACCGGCGGATATAAGCGTCGATAAAGCGCCGCAGTCCGCCAGCATATTGAACACCTGCTTTGAACCGGGAGCTATCGAAAGACTTACGTCGGGATTAACGGTCTTGCCCTTTAATATATGAGCGACCTTAAGCATATCCTGTAATGAGGAGTTTGTACATGAGCCGATACATACCTGATCTATTTTTATAGCGCCTATCTCCTCCACCGTTTTAACGTTGTCGGGCATATGAGGACAAGCCGCCAGCGGTACCAGCTCGGAAAGATCGATGTTGATCTCTTCGTCATATACGGCGTCGGCGTCGGCGGAAAGCTCGGTATAATCCTCCTCGCGTCCCTGCGCTTTAAGAAATGCCAGCGTTGTTTCATCAGACGGGAAGATAGAAGTGGTAGCGCCCAGCTCCGCGCCCATATTTGTGATGGTGGCACGCTCCGGAACGCTGAGGCTCTTTACGCTCTCGCCGCAGTATTCTATTACTTTTCCCACTCCGCCTTTTACCGAAAGTATCTGGAGCACTTTAAGTATAACGTCCTTTGCGGAGACCCAGTCATTAAGCTTTCCGGTAAGGTTTACCTTAACTATTTTCGGCATAGTGATATAATACGCGCCGCCGCCCATAGCTACCGCAACGTCAAGTCCGCCCGCGCCCATTGCCAGCATGCCTA
>CANRII010000105.1 GCA_947630685.1 uncultured Ruminiclostridium sp.
TAGGCTGGTGTATGAGATACAGGTCGAGGTATTCCAGCCCTAATTTTTTAAGTGAGCTTTCAAACGCCGCTTTTGCCTTTTCATAGCTTGCGTCGGACACCCAGAGTTTTGTTGTGATAAACAAGTCCTCCCGGCAAGCGCCGCTTTTCTTGATCGCCGCGCCGACAGCCTCTTCATTTGCGTAAGCCGCCGCCGTGTCGATAAGCCTGTAGCCGGTGCTTATCGCGTCAAGCACCGCCTGCTCGCATTGCTTAGGGTCAGGCACTTGGAAAACTCCGAAACCCTCCATCGGCATTTTTATGCCGTTGTTTAATACTGTGTACTCCATAAAAATTTCCTCCTTATATTGAATTTTTAGCCCATTGTGAAATTATTTTCTCCGACCTTGCCGCGTCCGCGCCGTGCACCGCAAGCCCTTTTTTGAACGCCGCGCCCTTGCAGAGGTTTTTGATATCCCGCTCGCTGCCGCCCATTCCGCTGCCCTCGTGGGTCATCAGCGGAATTACTTTCTTACCGGTGAAATCAAGCCTTTCCAGCTGAGAAAAGATTGCCATCGGGAACGTTCCCCACCAGCACGGTCCGCAGACGAAAATATTATCGTACTGTGAAATATCCGACAGATATTCTTTCAGCGCGGGACGGGCGTTTTCGTTCAGCTCTTTCTTTGCCTGCTCTATGCAGATATTGTAGCTTTCGGAATACGGCACGACGGTTTCCGCCTCGAACATATCGCCGCCGACGGCTTTTTGGATAAACTCCGCCGCGATCTCGGTATTGCCCTTTTCAAGCATTTCCAAAGACCCGTTTACATAATTCTCGCCCTTGCGGGAGTAATAAATTATAAGATTTTTTGACAATAAAATCTCTCCTAAAAATTATTTTGAAAACAGCCAGCCCATAATATCCTCGTCATATGCCGCAAATCCACCGCCGCCGTGCTCGTTGTCGATACCTCGGTCGGTGAAGTAGCTGTGAGGTTTTACGTCAAGCGTTATAAGCTGTGAAATTTCGTCCTCCGACAGCCCCTTGCCTCGGTAAATTTCCGTCAGCCTGTCAAACGCGCTCCTTGACGGCTCGGAGCCGTAATACTCGTCATTCTCGCCTACGAAAATATATACGGGCGTTTGGCTGTCCGCGAGGGTTTCAAGGTCGCAGTCCCATTGGGAGCTTACATGAAGATACGCCGTAAACAGCTCGGGACGTTTTCCCATAACTATCGACATAGTTTCTCCACCGCCGGAATAGCCGTTGGCATAGACCTTTTCACGGTCGATGTTGTAGGCGCCGAGGAAGTATTCAAGCAGCGCTATCGTCTGATTTGCGGAGGTCTCGCCCCAGTCGGAAAGCTGCGGCGCGACAATTATCATTTTGTCGTTGTACTTTTGCGCCTCAAAGCCGAACGCCTCCGATCTCAGATTTTGCGCCACGCCTTGAAAATACAGTCCCTCGTAGCCCGGCAAAGTGAAATAAAGCGCGTAAGGCTCGCCGCCGTCATAGCTTTCGGGGATATAAACGTTGTAATGGATATCCCCGTCATTTTGCGAATGATAAACGTTGTCTGTCACAAAGCCGTTGTAGGTTTCGGTCCCGACTTCTACGTTATAATTTTCGTCGGAACCGATCATAGTCCCAAGCCGGCTACCCAATCCTTTACTTCGCTTTCGTCCGCTCTTGACTGGAAGCGCTGACCCTCAAGCCAGTTGCCGGTGCCTGCCTCCTCGGCAAGAAGAGTGCCGCTGCTGCCAAGTCCCGATGAGGACGACGTGCAGAACGGAATGACCGTTTTATTTGTAAAATCGTTAGCCTTTACAAACGTGTCGGTAGGCCATGCCGCTATTCCCCACCAGATAGGATAGCCGATAAACACCGTGTCATAGTCCGCCCAGTTTTCCACCGTGGTCGTGGTAAGCTCCACGTTGCGTAAAGATTCGTCGTTATGCTCACGGGATACGCGGCTGTCGGGATCAGTCCAGTCAAGATCTGCGTCGGTGTACGGCTCTGTCGGCGTTATCTCAAACAGATCCGCTCCCGTTGCGGAAACGATATAGTCCGCGATAGCCTTAGTGTTGCCAGACGCGGAATAAACGACCACAAGGGTCTTCCCTCCCTCGCTCGGAGTTTCGTTTTCGGCATTGTCCGCCTCGTTATCGGCGGAAGAGCTTGCTTCGCTTTGTTCTTCGATGCTCTCGGTATTATCGGCGCTTGTTGCCACCGAGGTCGCTTCGTTTTGCGCCTGACTGCTCGCCGCGTTAGAGGAAGCGGTAGATGTGCTTTCACAGCCTGCCAAAGCGAGCACAAGCATAACGCTTAAAACCGATGCAAATAACTTTTTCATTAGAAACATTCCTTTCTTTTTATAAAATAAGATTTACGATCATTCCCGTTACAAACGAGAACAGAATAACAAATGCGATATATAATAAAAACCGCTTTACGCCCAGCACGATCTTGAGCGCGCCGAGGTTAGTTATCTTTGTTGACGGTCCGGTAAGCATGAACGCCGCCGCGCTTCCCATGCTCATGCCGGAGTAGAGCCATTCACGGATAAGCGGGATCGTCCCGCCGCCGCAGGCATAGAGCGGAACGCCGATAGTCGCCGCCATCAAAACGCCGAAGCCCTCGCCGGATTCTCCAAACAAAGACGCAAACCAGTCAGCCGGAACATATCTCTGGAACAGCGCCGACAGCAGCACGCCTACTAAAAACCAAGGGGCGGTCGCTTTGATATTCCTGCCGATGTTTTTGATAAGCCGCCAAAACAAATTCGGGTCTGTATCGTGATTGTGCGGTTCGTCAAAGCCGGTGAAATTGAAAAACGGTTTATCCTTGTAGAACAGTCGTATCAGAAGTCCCGCGACGCAGCCGCAGACAAAGCAGGAAACAATGCGCACCGTAAGCGCCGCAGGGCCAAGCGCCGTGCTGTAAATGATAAGCTGCGGATTTAAGAGAACGGAGCTCATCATAAACGCCGCCAGCCAATCGTCCCGAATGCCGCTTTTGGAGAAAGACGCCGCAAGCGGGATAGTCCCGTACATACACAGCGGCGACGCGATACCGAGAATACTTGCCGGAATAATGCCGAGGACACCCAGCTTTTTATCGCCCATGCTGCGGAAAAGTCCGTGAATTTTGTCCTTAACGAATACCGAGATGATAGAGCCGAGGACGATACCGAGAACGTAATAGAGGGCGATCTGCCGCAGCTGCACGGTAAAGTAATACCATACATAGACAAATTCCCGCTGTAATACCTCCCATATCTGCTCCAAAGCCGCTCACCTCCTTATATCTCTTAATTATCCACGCTTTCCAACTTATAGGAGCGGCTGCCAAGCCCGATAGCTTCGCCTGCCTCCAAAACATGCACGGCGTGCTGTCCCTCCATTCGACGAACAAAGTTCTCGTTGCCCTCCGCCTGATAGATAAGATCGACGCAAGCCTGATCCAGAGCTACAGGGTCAGTAGAGGCAAGGATACCGATGTCGTGGATATCCGGCTCGGACGGATTTCCGTCACAGTCGCAGTCTATGGACAGCCTGTTCATCACGTTGATAAAGAGAATATTGCCGTCCAGCGCGTCCACTACCGATTTTCCTGCGTCCGCCATCGATTCAAGGAAAGCGTCCTGATCGCCGCCCCACGGACTGGTATGGCTGTTTCCCGCCGTATGGATAAGGCATTTACCCTCCTGAGAGCCGATACCGATAGAGATATTTTTAATAGCTCCGCCAAAGCCCGCCATTGCGTGACCTTTGAAATGCGAGAGTACAAGAAAACCGTCAAAGTCGCCGAAATGAGCGCCGACGTAATTTTCGGAAAGCTGCTGTCCTCCCTCTACGGGAAGTATCATGGATTCGCCGTCCTCGTCCATTATGACAAAGCCTTTTCCGAGATCAGTAAAGCCGTGATCCTTTGCTACCTGATAGTGCATAGCGGTTTCTGAACGCGAGCCGCCGTAAGCCGTGTTGCACTCAACTATCGTGCCGTCGACCTTTTCCACCAGATCGCGTATAAGATTAGGGTCAAGATAGTTCGACGCGGGCGGTTCGCCTGTGGAGAGCTTTACCGCGATATTGTCGCCGGTAAGCTCCACGCCCAGCGCCTCATAGACCTTCATTATCCCCTCCGGTGAAATATCCGTCGTCATGTAAACCGCAGGAGCATCGGTTTCTATGCCGTCATTTGGTGCTTGCGAGCTTTCGCCGGTTTCTTCTTCGCTGTCTGAGCTTTGTCCGGTATTAGAGGAAGACTCCGCGACATTGCGGCTCGTTCGGTCTGTTTCGGAATTTTCCGCCGTACCCGCGCTTTCGCAGGCTGTGAAAATCAGCATGATAAAGCTCAACAGCAGCGCGACTTTTTTCTTCATTCGTAATACTCCTTTCAAACTGCTTTTGCTGTAGTTAATTCTTCATCTGCCGCTCCCAAAAGGAAACGGCGTCGTTTATCCAACCCTCGGCTATTGTTCCCGTGCCGAGCCCAAAGCCGTGGTAAAGACCCTCGTACGCGTGAAATTCGGTGGGTATTCCGAGCTTAGACATAGCGTCAAGCCGCGCCTGCATGGTGCGCCAATTTGCTATGCCGTCGCTTTTTCCCACGCAGGAATAGGTCGGCGGGTCATTTTCGCTATATTCGCTGTGACCCGTGTACTCGATTATGCACGCGGCGGGCTTAGGAAGATCGTCCCCGCCGAAATACGCCATACCGTATGTTCCGAGATACGCCGCCATTCTGCCGCCCGCCGAGCCGCCCCATAACGAATAATCATCGACGTTAACGTTAAGCTCATCGGCGTTCGCAAAAATAAAGCTTATCGCTCTCGCTAAGTCCTCGCAGGCGGTATCCCACCCGGGACGGTAGATAAGCGCAAAGGCGTTGTAGCCCATTTTTGACAGCTCCAGCGCGTGCGGAAAGCTGTCATGCATCGCCCCGACATACGCAAACCCGCCGCCCGCGTTGCACACGGCAAATTTTGCGCCCGGCTCGCCCTTAAAAAAGAACAGTCCCGTGTCCGCTTTAGCAGGGTCGGCGGCTTTTTCCTCATCGGTGTAAATATCGTAAAAGATGACCTCGCCATTGTCGGCGCGCTCTCTCATATAATTTGCTATCTCGACCGTCTTTTGCGGGTCAATATTATTGTACCACGTCAGCCGCAGATCTCCCAGCGTATCCCCGCTGTAATAGCCGCTGTTTACGGGGAATATCAGCCTGCCCCACTCGCCGAATGCGGGATAATTTATCACGTCGGAAATGGCGGTATCCACCGCAAACGGCTTACCGCTCTCTTCGGCGGTCGGCGCAAAAGTGCTTTCGTCGGATATTTGTTCGTTGCTCGACGCTGAAATGCTTTCCTCGACACTCTGCGTAAAAGCGCTTTGGCTCTCGGCTTCGCTCGCCGCTTCTATTTGTTTGTCCTGCGCCGAACAGGAGGTAAATATAAACATCATAATTATCAGTCCCAACGCTGTAAGTCGTTTCATAATCCACCTCGATTGGTCTGCGGTGCTTTGTTCTGATTTTATTATACAAAAAAAGAGACCTCCTGAGAAGTCTCGATTAGTTTACCAGTTGTAACCTTAAGTTATAACCGCCTTTACCGCCTGCAAAAAGCGCTCGACCGTGCGGGACGGCTCGTTAGAATACAGCACGCCGAACGGGATACTGTGCTCCCACTCGACCGGAATGACCTTTAACATCGGGTGGACGCAGTTCCAGCTTTGAATTACCAGCAGCACGTTTTTCTCCTGCTCGCAGCGGTTAAAAATATTAATATCGTAAAAGTCGAAATCGACAATTTTTATCTGCTTGTGTTCGGAAAGCTCGTCGCGCAGCCTGTCGACATAACCGCTCCAGCCGCGGTGCATTAAAAGCAATTCTTCGCCGTACAAGTCCTTCACCGTCAGCTTGTCCTTTTTCGCAAGCGGGTGATAAATGGAAACCGCGCAGCAAAGCGGTTCTTTCGTTATCTCAAGTCCCGCGCACCCGCGAACCTCCAGCAATGTATCGTCAAAAAGCCCGGTCACCACGTCGATATTCTGACCGAGGTTTTTGAGTATCTCCCGCGCGTTTTCGGGCGTATTCTCAAACGGCACGAGCTGAAAGCTGATATCCGAGCAATGCTCGTGAATTTTCGGCCACAGATCGGTAAGTATCTGCGCGGGAGTGATCGGTGAAGTGCCTATGCGGATAACGGCGTTTTTTTCGCGACCCGCGTTTCTCGCACGGCGGACCGCCTCTTCGCTGTAGGACAGGATATATTTAGCGTCGGTGTAAAGTGATTCTCCCGCTTTGGTTAGCCTTAAACCCCTGTGCGTGCGCTCGAAAAGCTGCACGCCGACTTCGTTTTCAAGTAGATTTATCTGCTTTATAACGGCGGTGGAGGTTATATAAAGCTCCTCTGCCGCCTTGTTGAAGCTGCCCGCCTCAACTATAGCGATAAAGGTTTCAAGATGTGTGTTGTTCATGGTTATCCTTTCTGTAGAAAATAAACATTATAGCGCTTTTGTGATTTATTCTGTTCGCCTTGTATCTACATTTTAACATTGTATTAAAGAAAAATCAATATGAAATTTTCATAATATTACCTCCCTTAAGGCAATTCCCCAAGGGAGGTAAATAAATTATTCTTTAGCAGCGCTTTACATTGTCAGTCCTTATTTCCTTGAATTATAATAGGCGACGGAGCTTCGTCAGATGATGAGGTATCCGACGCGGTGGTTTGCAAAGCGGAAATATCCGGCTCGGCGGTTTCCGGCATGCTTTCGGTATTACTGTTTACCTCCGGTACAGAGGGCGTATTCTCCGCCGTACCGGGCTCGACGACGGACGGCGCGGTAGTGATCGCCGGACTGTCCTTATCGGGAAGAGTGGTGACAGGCGGCGCGGAGCTTTCGTTATCGGCGCTGCCTTCAGCGACTATAGGCTGAGAATTTTCCGAAGCGCCGTCGTTATTTCCGTCCGACGTTTCGGGAACTGAAACGTCACCGTTTTGCGCGGCGTCCTCCTTGGCATAAACAGCGGCGGTGAGCTTTGAGAATATCTCTAACAGCTCTTCGTAGGACAAGGTAGCGATAGCGTCCTGCTGGCTCTCGGTAAGCAGGCTGCCGGTGCGCTCCGCCATTTCAGCCGACATGCCCTCGGAGGCTATGCGGTCTACCTCTT
>CANRII010000106.1 GCA_947630685.1 uncultured Ruminiclostridium sp.
GGTAAGCATCGGTACGTCGAATACGCCGTGGTGCGTTTCTCCGTCCTCTCCGACAAACCCCGCGCGGTCAACGGCAAGCACTATATGCCGCTTTTCGATAGCGCAGTCATGTATAAGCTGGTCGTAACACCGCTGCAAAAACGACGAATACACCGCAAATACCGGCAGCTTATTCTGAGCCGCAAGTCCGGCGCAGAACGTCACCGCATGCTGCTCCGCGATCCCCACATCGAAAAACCTTTCGGGAAATTCCTTTGAAAAATATTGCAGCCCCGTGCCGTATTTCATCGCGGCAGTCACCGCACATATCCTCTCATCTTTTTCGGCAAGCCTGCACAGCTCGTGACCGAAAGTATCGCTGAAGGTCTCTTCCGTGCTGACAGGACGGTTTTTCGGCATTATACCGTGATATTCTCCCGAATTATTTTCCGCCGGAAGATATCCTTTTCCTTTTTTTGTATACACATGTACAAGGCAAGGACGCTTCATCATCTTTGCGACCGAAAGCGCCTCGGTAAGCTCCTCAAGATCGTGTCCGTCTATAGGTCCGAGGTATTTGAAACCGAGATTTTCAAACAGATTGCTGTTATAAAGCGCTTCACGCAGCAGCTTTTTTGTGCGTTGAGCGGCTTTTCCTATGCTTTTGCCGACTACCGGAGTTTTTTCCAGTATGCTTTCGATGGATTTTTTTGTGCGGTAATATTTTTGCGAAGAGCGTATTTGTGCAAGATAAAGTGCAAAAGCGCCGGTATTTTTAGATATCGACATCTCGTTTTCGTTCAGCACGACTACAAGGTTACAATCGGTCTTGCCGGCGTTGTTTATGCCCTCGTACGCCTCTCCTCCGGTAAACGCGCCGTCGCCTATCACCGCTACGACGCTGTGGTCGTCGCCGTCTAATTTCATGCCCTCCGCGATACCCAGCGCGGCAGAAATAGAAATACCGGAATGTCCGCCGAGAAAAGCGTCATGCTCCGATTCATCGCTGCGCGGAAAGCCGGATAATCCGTTTTCACAGCGCAGAGTATTCATTCTTTTAGCTCTGCCGGTTATCAGCTTATGAACGTAAGCCTGATGACCCACGTCGAAAATTATCTTATCCTGCGGAGTTGTAAATACCGTATGCAAAGCGACGGTAAGCTCTACCACACCGAGATTTGACGCGAGATGCCCACCCGTTTCGGTGACGGTATGGACTAAAAATCTTCGTATCTGCGCGCACAGCTGACGCTGCTGGTCAAGCGATAATGATTTTATGTAATCGGCGGAAATATTTTTATTAAGCAGCAAAGCATTATCTCCTTAACTTATACCGCGGTAAGCGGCACTACCTCTATGGGAAACGCCATTGCGACAAGTATGCCGAGCAGCGCACCGCACAGCACCTCAAGCGGCGTATGTCCCAGATATTCTTTAAGGTCCTTTATATCCTCCCCGCGGTCGGATATATCGTCTATTTTATCGTCAAATCTATCCATGAACTCTTCGTCAAGCTCGTTTACTACACGCCGCAGACGGTTTATCTCCTTTGCGTGAAGACCTGCCGCGCGCCGCACTCCGGTAGCGTCGTACATAACTACCATAGCCAGCACCATCGATAAAGCAAACTCGGCAGAACATAAGCCCGAGACCCGACAGGTAGCTATTGCAAGCGAGCATACGGTAGCGGAATGTGCAGACGGCATTCCTCCCGCACCGGTCAGTCGCTCCGCCGAAAACTTCTTCGTCTTGATAAGGTCCAGCACAGTCTTTATCACCTGCGCCAGGACCCAGCTTATCACAGCGATAACGAGTATAACATTTATTTCATCTGTTCTCATTTCATCATTCCTTTGTAAAGAACGGCTTATTTTACAGTTGTATACGACCTTAACGATGAGTCGAGATCATTTACTTGTTTCTCCCCAACAATTTATCTGTTAAAATCTCCGTAAATTCCCTGTCGTCAAATTTTTTAAGCGCCGCTAAAGCCTTGTCGGTATGCTCTCGCGCGGATCTTGCGGCAGCATCCAGCCCGTAAAGGGAAACATACGTCAGCTTTTCAGACCTTTCGTCGCTGCCTACAGGCTTTCCCAATTGGCTCTCGTCGCCGGTAACGTCCAGTATATCGTCGGTTATCTGAAACGCAAGCCCCAGCTCGTAGCCGTATTCCTCCGCCGCCTTGCAGACGTTCTCATCAGCTCCCGCCAAGATACACCCGCATACGCAGGCGGCTTTTATCAGCATAGAGGTTTTAAGAGCGTACATATCGGTAAGCTGCTTCGGCGTTACGCCTTTTATATCTATTACCTGACCCTTTATCATGCCTAAGCTGCAGCTGCAAAGCTGAGAGATAACAGCTTTGGCTTTTGAGCCGTCGGGTATCATATCTGCGGCTGCCCTGCACGCTTCAAACGCCAGAGCGTCCCCGGCAAGCAGTCCTACCGCCTCGCCGAAAGCCTTGTGACAACTGGGACGGCCGCGCCGGAAATCATCGTCGTCCATGCAGGGCAGATCATCATGTATCAGAGAAAATGTATGTATCATCTCGATAGCAAGCGCCGCCGGAAGAGCGTCCTCGATATTTCCTTTGCACATGCGGCAAAATTCAAAAGCCAGCACAGGACGGATACGTTTTCCTCCCGCTTTTAAGCTGTAAGACATCGCTTCGCTGAGTACGCCGTTTCCCTCTCGGCTGCTAAAATCCCTGCACGCTTTTTCCAGTTCCGAATTAAAATGATCTATGTAAAATTTCAGCTTGTCGTCAAACGAAGTCGGAGCATATCCTCCGTCGCTGACTGTATTGATTTTTTTATCCATTCGGAATTATTCTTCCTCCAGCTTTGTAACGGACAGTTTAGCGTCGTCAAGATATTTTCTGCAAAGACCGACAAGCTCTACAGCCTCTTTATAACAGTTCATCGACTTATCCAGAGTTATATCCGGCTTTTCCATCTCTTTTGTCAGCTCGTCAAGCCTTGCCATTGCCTGTTCAAATGAAAGCTCCATATTATGTCCTTTCCTGTTTTATTCGTCAATAACACGGGCGGCAAAATTTCCGTCCTTCGTGGTTATATCGATTTTATCTCCGACGCTTACGTTATCGGGAGAGGTCACCGTTTTTCCGCCGCGCTTTACGATAGAATACCCGCGCGTCAGTATATTCATAGGATTGAGCGCGGAAATATAGTTTGCCGTCTTATCAAGCGATGAAGAGCATCTTTCGATAATTCGCAAAACCGAATTATTAACGGCGCGCTCTTTAAGCGCAAGCTCGTTTTCGGCAAAACGCAGTTTATTTACCGGAGAAAGCGCGGTTACGCTTCTCTCATAAGACTCCAGCTTTGAGGAATACCCCTCCGCCAATCTTGAAAACACCGTTTTGATAGCATATACGGTATTATCCAAACTCTGATACATTTCGTCCGTTGTGTACGGCGTGACCCTTACAGCGGCGGCGGACGGCGTCGGCACGGTTTCATCTGCTACCATGTCGGTAATGGAAAAATCCGTTTCATGCCCTACTGCCGATATAGTCGGTATTTTGCTGCTAAAAAGCGCTATCGCAAGCTGCTTATCGTTAAAAGCCGAGAGATCCTCCGAAGAGCCGCCTCCGCGTCCGATGATAATAACGTCTGCGGCGGTGTCCTGCGCTCTTTTTATCGCCGAAATAAGGCTTTGCGGCGCGGTATCGCCCTGCACCGCGGCGGGTATAAGTATCACCTTTACGATAGGGCACCGCTCACCGATTATGTTAAGCATATCCTGAAGCGCCGCGGCCTTTTCGGAGGTTATTATGCAGACCGTGCGGATCACTTCCGGCAGCTTTCTCTTTTGCGAAAAATAGCCGCCTTTTTCAAGCTCTTCCTTGACTTTAAGATAATTCAGATACAGATGGCCGCTGCCCTCTTCAAAAAGCTCGACAGCATACACCTGATTTGCGCCGGTGTCCTCGTATACCCCAACGCTGCCATGCACTATTACGCTCATTCCGTCCTTTGGAGAAAAGCTTATTCCCGACGCGTATCTTTTGAACATAACGCATTTTATCGACGCGCGTTCGTCCTTTAATGTAAAATAAACATGTCCGCTTGGCGTGTGGAGCTTATAATTTGAAATCTCACCGGTTATGTACAGATCCTTTAACACCTTATCCGAACCTACCAGCAAGGAAAGCCTGCGGTTTACGTTCGTAACGCTTACCGTTTCGATCTCGTTAATCATTATTTCCCGCTGCCTTTTCCTCTTTTAGCTTATCCTTATAAAAGGAATTAAGCACCCCGTTTATAAAGACCTTGTCGTTATTGTAGCAATATTCCTTCGCAAGCTCGACCGCCTCGTTTATAGCTACCACGTCGGGTACGGATGGGCAGAAAACGATCTCATACATCGCTATTTTAAGAATAGACCTGTTCATCAGCGGTATTCTGTCCACCGAACGGGAGGTAGAGTATTTTGCGATAATATCGGTGAGCATTTGATCGTTATCCAGTACGCCGTTAACAAGCTTCAGAGAATTTTTATCATATTCCAGCCCGAATTCCTCGACGTTATCGTCTAAAAGCTCCTGCGTTTCGCCGTCGTTCAGACTTTTCTGATACAGCAGCAGCAGCGCCGCCTCTCTGGATTCATGCTTTGTAAGCTTTCTGTCTGCCATATTACTTCACCGAACTGAGCATAATATCGGATATGCGTACATTGACCTTGGAAACAGCCACTCCCGCCATGCTCTGTACGGCCGATTTTACGCTTTTTTGAACGGACTGGGCTACTTCGTTTGCTTTATAGCCTTGAAGAACGACTATATTCACCGATATTTCCGCAGCGTCGTTGCGTACCGCAACTTTAACGGGAGAGATAAATTTGCCGGCTATCCCGACGCCTTTGTCAGATACGACAAGATGTTCGCCCTGCGACGCAACTCCCCTTATTTCTGTAGCCGCTACCTCTGCTATTTTTGTAAGAACGTCATTTGAAATTTTAAGGCTTGCCGGAGAACGCGTAACTTTCTTATTGCTCATATCAGCATGTTCCTTCCCACATATAATAATGGCTGCTTTCAGCCGTTTAATTGCATATACATTAATTATACACCAAAAAAACATAAATTACAATAGCTAAAAGCATAAAAAACAGCCTGCATTTAATAAAACGGCGAAAGCGCTAATACAGCTTTCCTATATCCGAATCAAAATCGTCCAGCAGCAGCCTGAGCGCGGTAAGCGCAAGGCTATAATAGATATTTTCCCGCAAAAGCCCGACCGGAAATTCCAGCGGCTGTACCCTCCTGCCGGAAAGCGCCGTCAATTCCCTGTTAAGCGATACGGTAACCTTATCCTCGGTTATACTGGTGTATGATACCGTATCCTTTTCGTAAGAACCGCAGGTTATCACCGGACAGCCGCACCGACTGAGGGCGGAAAGCTGTTTTATATCGTGAGGATCCGCTATGAAAGTCAGCTTTCCCTCAAGCTCGGCAAAATCAACGCTTGCACCCTGTGCAAGTATCACCGCCGCGCTTTTACAGCTGATATGCGAAAGGCGGTCGGCGGACAGTATATCCAGCATATAACCGCTGCCGGATTCTTCGAGCTTAACGCCGTTATAATATCTTACAAAATAGTTTTTACTCATTTCCTCCGATATAAAAGCGGATAAAGAGCGATCGTTTTCAATTACGATAACATCAGTCATTTCCGTTACACCGACTCCATGAAATATTATGTACCAAAAATAATATCTTCCGTTTTCTTTCTTATATACAAAAAAATCGGAGCGCCTGCTCCGATTTTTTTGTTCTCCTCTTATTTTAACACAATAAGATCAGCGGCACTCAACGATGAATTTCATCGCAGTACGCTCCTCACCGTCAATATTTACGGTGGTAAATGCGGGAATACAAACAAGATCAACACCGGATAATGCCATGTAGCTTCGAGAGATAGCTATAGCTTTTACAGCTTGATTTGATGCGCCCGCTCCGACTGCCTGAACTTCGACTTCTCCGTTCTCACGGATCACAGCCGCAATTGCTCCGGCAACCGACTTTGGTACAGATTTTGCTGAAACCTTTACTACTTCCATTATTTTACCTCCCTATATTCAACATTTGATTCTTTTTATAGAATTACAAATGCCGGTTTTTTCGTCAACGGATATCACTACCGCGCATATTGTCTGCGACCCCTCCGCATACAAATGCTTTTCCGGATATCCTGTCAGCATTTTTTCTATGATAATTTCTTTTTTAATTCCTAAGACCGAATCCAGCACGCCCGTCATACCCACATCGGTAATATATCCGGTATGACCGTCCAGTATCTCTTCATCGGCTGTTTGAACATGAGTATGCGTGCCGATGACCGCCGAAACTCTCCCCGCGAGATAGTATCCCATAGCTCTTTTTTCAGACGTAGCTTCCGCGTGAAAATCTACAATGATATTTTTTGTGTTTATATGCTCTAATATATTGTCGATACACAGAAAAGGATTCCGGCTGCTCTGCATGAACACGCTGCCGAGCAAATTGATGACAGCAAGTGAATATGCGCCGCGATCCAATACCGTAAAGCACCGCCCGACCACGCTGTCGCCGTAGTTTGCCGGTCTTATCACCGTTTCGCTGCTCTCGTAATAATCGTTCATTTCCCTGCGCTTAAAACAATGATTTCCGGTAGTGATAACGTCGGCGCCGCTGTCCAGCAGATATTTTGCCGAATGTGGCGTAATACCGTTTCCGTCGGCGGAATTTTCACCGTTTATTATAACGGTATCTGCGGAATATGTTTTTTTCAGTTCCGGAAGCTTGCCGCGCAGATTCTCACAAGCCTTACTGCCGACAACATCTCCGATGAATATGATATTCACTTTATTTATCTTTCTATCATCTGTTCTCTTGCAGGGCCTACGCCTACCATTGATATCGGACAGCCGCAGAGCTCTTCCAGCCGTTCTATATATACCTTGCACAGCGCCGGGCAGACACGCGACGTAAATTC
>CANRII010000107.1 GCA_947630685.1 uncultured Ruminiclostridium sp.
GAAAACTGGAAAGCCTGCGCTACCACAAACTGGACGCTCAACGGCGAGTTTGCCTGCCGGGTGCTGGCTTTGGAAATGGCCGGACAGTATGACGATATCAAAGCGGCTTCAAGCTATTACGACGACCCCGGAATGTGGATGGAAATACCGTCCGTGGTGGTTACTCAGGAGCAGGTCATGTCCGGACATAATATTACAGTCAAAAACCTTTCGGATGTGGCGGAGGACGCCTATACGGACAGCAGCTTTATGCCGTCCTGCAGCTGGATGGATTCCGCTCTTAAAGATTAGTCTAAAAATCGAGCCAAGTCGGTTTTTACGGGCATTTTCTGCACTCTGTCGTAAGCTGAAAATAAGTTGAAAAGGAGCGCGTCATGAAAGAAAACAACAAAATATCCGAAAAACAAAAAAGAGGGGTGATACAATTGAATAAGAAATTCTGCCTTTATCGGTTTCTTCCGATAATACTGATATGCCTGCTTATCGGAGGCTGTGCAAAAAGCGAGCCGATAACCGATATCCGCCAGCTGGACGGACAGGCCGTCGGCGTTCTGAACGGAAGCACCTTTGACCAATACACCGATGAATTTATACAGAATGCTGATAAAAAGTATTACGATGAATATGCGGACATGGCCGCGGCAGTCAAGCAGGGAGAGATAACCGGCTTTCTCATGGACGAGCCGATGGCGCGCATATTGTGTTCCGAAGTCGACGGCGTTACCTATCTGCCGGAATATCTGACGGACGACAGTTATGCGTTTGTATTTCCTAAGACGGACAAGGGAAAACAACTGTGCGATGAATTTAATAAATTCCTTTTAGGGCTGAAAGACGACGGTACGTTAAAAAATCTGGAGGATATATGGTTCGGCTCGGACGAGAGTCGAAAGACCGTCGAAGCCTTTGAAGATCTGCCCGCAGCAAACGGCACAATAGAGCTTGCGCTAAAGTTCGGGAATGCGCCGTTTGCCTACATAAAAGACGATCAGGCGGTAGGGTATGACGTGGATATTGCCGTGCGCTTCTGCAAGGAATACGGCTACGGACTGAATATCAACGACGTGGAGGCGGCAGCTTTCCTTTCTAATGTGGAGTCCGGCAAGTACGATATGGGTGCTTCCGGCTTTACTGTGACCGATGAGAGAGCCGAAAAAGTATACTTCTCCGAGCCGAATTATACGGGCGGTATCGTCGCGGTAGTCGCGAAAAGCTCCGACGGCGAAACAGCATAAGTACAGCTCAGGTCTACTATCCTAACATCATAAAATATAAACTTAAACAATTAAAACCACGCGTTCATGCGTGGTTTTAATTTTATGGTGTGAATTTATTTGAGCCATTTTTTAAGGGCTTCGGAGAGTTTGGATATTTCTACGGGTTTTGCTACATGGTCGTTCATGCCCGAATTATGAGCATGCTGGATATCGTCCGAGAATGCGTCCGCGCTCATCGCGACTATAGGTATCTCCTTTAAGTCCTGCCTGTCGTATCCGCGTATCGCTTCGGCGGCCTGATAACCGTTCATTATAGGCATCTGTATATCCATGAAGATAAGATCGTAATAATGCTCCGGCTTTCTTGCCACCGCGTCGACCGCCTTTTGACCGTCCTCTGCCGTTTCAACGTCAACGCCGATAGCCTCGAGAAGCTCTTTCGCTATTTCACGGTTAAGCTCGTTATCCTCTACTAACAGTACGCGCTTGCCGTTGTAATTGTTTTCGCGGAACAAGTCTATCTCGCTGGTTTTATCCTTCTGTGGCTCGTCTACAAGCGATTTGAGCACATATATAAGGCGTGAACGGAACAGCGGCTTTGCAATAAACGCGTTTACCCCGGCGCTGCGTGCCTCCTGCTCGATCTCCGACCAGTCGTAAGCGGAAAGTATTATGATAGGCACATCGTCTCCGACTATCGTGCGTATCTCTCTGGCAGCCTCAACGCCGCTCTTGTCTGGCATTTTCCAGTCAAGGATTATCGCAAAGAAATCGTTATTGCGCTGATGATACTCCGCGGCGGCCTTTACCGCATCGGTACCACAGGTAACGCCGGTGGCTTTCATGCCGATGCTGTCAAGTATCGTACAGGTGTTTTCTACCGCATACTTATCATCGTCAGCGACCAGCACCAAAAGGTCTTCAAGATCATGGGTGTCGGTAATGTCTACATCCTGTATCTTAAGATATACCCTTACAGTAAATTCGGAGCCCTGCCCTACCTTGCTTTTTACGGTGATATCACCGTTCATCAGGCGGACTATATTTCTCGCTATAGGCATACCGAGTCCGGTTCCCTCTATCTTCTGGGATTCGGAGGTGCGCGACCTTGCAAACGGCTCAAATATGCTGTCTATAAAGGATTCTTCAATTCCTATTCCCGTATCGGTAAATACGAACTCGTAATATCCCATGCCCTTTGCCTTGGACTCAAGCTCGCGTATCTCAAGCGAGATAGTGCCGCCCTCCGGGGTGAATTTTACCGCGTTGCCCATGAGATTAACGAACACCTGACGAAGTCTTAACGTATCGCCGATAACGTCCTCGTGCTCTATTTCGGATATGCTCATATTAAGGCTCTGGTTCTTAGCCTTTATCTGAGGATGTATGATAGTCAAAAGGCTGTCTGTCATTTCCGACAAGCTGAAAGGCTCTTCGGTAAGCGTAAGATTGCCGCTTTCTATCTTGGACATATCCAGCACGTCGTTTATCAGCGCTAACAGGTGGCGGCTGGAAATAGTTATTTTATTAAGACAGTCTATAAGCCGTTCTTTGTCGTCTATATGCATTGCCGCGACGGTAGTCATACCCATTATCGCATTCATCGGGGTGCGGATATCATGCGACATTCTGGACAAAAATTCGCTCTTTGCTCTGTTTGCGGCTTCTGCCGATTCAAACGCGCTCTTAAGCGCCTCGCGCGACTGTCTTTCCTTTGCCTTAAGCTCCGAAACGTCCTGCACGGCATACAGTATTGAAACTACCACGCCGTTCTTTCTTCTCAGCGGAATTATAGACGCGCTTTCCCACCTGTCATGTCCGCGTATGATATGATATTCATACTGAAGATAATCTACATCGTCGGTAAGATGTTTTTGTATATTTTCTATGCTGACATTCTCGCACATTCTCTCGTCGGGGTCTTCATCGACGAATTTATCGCACATGTAATCTATAAGCTCGCTGTAAGTACCGCTGCTTTGAGGCATGCCGTCGCTCTTTTCAAAATAGGCGTATTTATCGTTCTCAAGATCCACCACCAAAAAGCGTACAAACAGCTCGGTGACGCTCTTGACGATATCCTCCGCCTGATTCTTTTCCCGCATAAGGCGCTTGGTCTGACGGTATTTTTGCAGCAGCAGGAACACAATGTATATCGCAAATATTACGATAACGCAGGTCACAAGTATTATGCCCGCGCGCTGGGATATCTCCGTCATTCCGACGGTAACGCTTGACGGGAATAACTGAATAAGCATCCAATCGTTATAAGTGACGTTAGCTGCGTAAGCCGTGCTTAATCCGCTGCTACCGTTGAAGGTATAGGGATAAGAGCGGTTTTCCTTGAATGCCTGTCTTATATCGTCGACTATATCGTTTGACACTCTTTCAGAGCTGGAATAATAGTCAAAAATGTTGCGGCTGCGGTTCGGGTCTTCGAGCCATTCGGCGCTTCCGCTGTAAGCCAGCACGTCTCCGTCGATATCGCAAAGATAGGTCGTTGCCTCGGTATCAAAGAACGAGGTAGACAGCCGTCTTTCCATATTTTCCATAGTATATAAGCCGACCATCAGACCGGATATTTTACCGTCGGAACGTACCGGAGCGTAAAAGACGAAATAGCTGTTTCCCTTATTGTAGGAGTCGCCGACATAGCTTAACCCGCTGTTTCCGTTCATACCGTCGACAAAATAGTCGCGCTCCGAAATGTTTACCAACGTTCCGTCGCTTGCGGTAATATCGCCTTTATCATCTATAAAACGTATATAATCAAATGTTGAATTGGTGCTGAGCTCTTCCAGCATATCTCCGTCCAGCTCGTAATTATCGAACATTGAGCCGTAGAGATTGGCGAGATTTATTATATTGCCCTGCGCTGCCTGAAATGTATTGCTGACCCTGTTTGCCGACAGCTCGGCGGCGTCGCTTACATAGCTGGCGTTCTGCGCAAGGACTCTGTCGCTGTTTATGCGCATGAAGATCAACAGCGCAGCGACTATAAATACTATAAGGCCTATTATAAAGCCTATCTGACCGACCAGCGTTTTACCGGATATTTTCATTGCTCTGCTCCCCGTACTCAAAATTTATTAAAAACAAACAATTTCCGCTATTATAATAATATTATATCAATTATCCGCCGTTTTGTCAAGTTAAGAATAGTGACCAAAGCCGCCTCGTGCGATACTTTGAGGCTATTTTTTCATCATGACGCAACCGGGATAAAAAATAGGACGGCAGCTTAGCCACCGTCCTATAGCGAGGGAATTAAGGAAAGTCCGGATAAATGCCGGACTGTTGTGTACCGGCAGGGGAACCTGTACACAAAACGGGAAATTAAATTCCCATGCCCTCTTATGATCATCTGTTATCCGAAAAATTCGGAACAAAGCCAAAACGTCAGCATATATATTCTCCGATGTTTGGGCATAGGAAACAGATAGGTAAAATAATGTTTCTATTTTCCCTCTCCATATATATAAGCGTTTGAGAATGTGAAATCATGAAACGATTTTTGAAATTTTTTGAAAAGTTTTATATCCGGTAAAAAATCGGCTGTACAAATCCGGCAAAAAGCAGCAGTAAGATCAGCATACCGAAATTCACGGCAGAAAACACAAGGAGGTATTTTTTTGAACGAGCGCCCTCCGATCTGGAGTAAAACTGATAAGATATAAGGCTTGCAAGCGAAGCGATAGGAGTACCCAAGCCGCCGATATTTACTCCAAGCAGCAGCGCGTCGGCGTTATTGGTAAATCCGGACAGCATTACCGCCGCCGGTACGTTGCTTATACATTGTGACAGCAGCGCCGAGGTGACAAGCTCTCTTCCCTGCATGAACGCGGCAAAAAAATCGCGTACAAGCTCGACGCGGGAGATATTTCCTACAAATACAAAAAAGCAGACGAAAGTGGCAAGCAGCGCGTAATCCGCTTTTGCGAACAGCTTATAGTCGGATACTGCGATCACGGCTATACATATCAAAAGACAAAGCCAGTCGGGGATCATCTTCAGCACCGAGCAAAGGCAGACGATGAACGTGATAATATACGCTGCGGTCTTTAGCGCCGGGATATGCCGAGCTTCTCCTACCGAGGCGGAACATTCTTTTCGCGGCAGGAAAAAAGAAAGCGCAAATATAATAATGTAGCTGAGTATTCCGAGCGGCAGCATCAGCGATACAAAATGCAGCGGGTCAAGGCTGTATTTCTCGTATATGTACAGGTTCTGCGGATTGCCGATAGGAGTAAGCATGCTACCGAGGTTTGCCGCCACGGTTTCGAGCACGATAACAAAAATAAGGCTTTTAGGGTCGTCTATCCGTCTGAACAACATCAGCGTCAGCGGAACGAAGGTAAGCAGCGCGACGTCGTTAGTTACCAGCATAGAAACGAAAAAGCATATTGTAACGAGCAATATACCCAGCCGCCGAACGCTGCCCGCCTTTTTCAACAGCAATCCGGTTATCACTTCAAAAACGCCTATACTGCGAAAGCCCGCCACGGTCACCATAAGGCAAAACAGCAATATAAGCACCGAGCGATTGCAGTATTCCAGATATTTCTCATCGGGAGGAACCAAAAAGACCGATACTATCGCCGCTAACAGCGATATTATAAGCACCGGCTGCCCTTTGCACCATTTTAGTATTTTGTTCATAAGCTTCACCACGGCAATCCTCATGATATTATGCGGATATTACTTTCGTCGGCCTCAGGCGGCTGGAATAAAGCGACGAATTTTTTGGCAAGATTTTCATCTATGTAATACGCCGACGTCTTCCCCGCCAGAACATCGGCGTTGCGCTTTTCTATCCTGCTGTGCCAAAGCTCGTCGTCGATATTTATATAGTAAAATTCCATCTCTATCCCGTGATCGGAGTAAAATTTGCGCGCATAGTCGCGTTCGTTTCTCTGCCAGAATCCCCAGTCCAGCACGACGTTTATGCCTGTGCTTATCAGCTCTAACGACTTGTCGTATAAATACCGCTCTGCCCTTTCGACGTACATATCATGCTTACTGCCGGCATGCTGGCCGAAAAGCGCCAGCGTTATTTCGTCCACCGAAAGTATCGCCGCGCTGTTTTCATCGCGCAATCGGCGCGCATAGGTAGATTTTCCGCTGCATATCCTGCCGCACAAGCAAAACACCTTTGACATATTGCCTCCGTTTTTACAGAAAAATTGTTCCTCTAAACAAAAAATCTGAGCTGCTGAAATGCAACTCAGATTTTCTTGGCTCCCCCTGTTGGACTTGAACCAACGGCATCGTGATTAACAGTCACGCGCTCTACCGACTGAGCTAAGGAGGAATATTGAAGAAAGCACTAATATTATATTCAGTGCTTTCTTCTTTTATGTCGGCATCGATCTATCTTCCCGGGCAGTCACCCGCCAAGTATTTTCGACGTGAATGAGCTTAACTTCTGTGTTCGGAATGGGAACAGGTGGGACCTCATCACAATAAACACCGACTAAGGGAATGTTCCCTCAAAATTGAATAACGAATCAAAAGAATAATTCTCTTTAGGTTTAAGCCTTCGACCGATTAGTATTCGCTGGCTAAATTGCTCACACAACTTACACCTTGAACCTATCAACCTCGTAGTCTACAAGGGGTCTTATCTCTAATGAGTGGGATATCTTATCTTAAGGACGGCTTCACGCTTAGATGCTTTCAGCGTTTATCCGATCCGCACTTAGCTGCCCAGCTGTGCCACTGGCGTGA
>CANRII010000108.1 GCA_947630685.1 uncultured Ruminiclostridium sp.
CTTCCGTCTTTCAGGGGGCCTTGTCTCCGCGGGCGAATCGCTTGCGGCGGGCGCGATATTCACATTACCTGTGCTGTTCATGTGGGCGGCGCAAGGCGAGGGTGAAGCACCGTCGTTCTTTATGATAACTATCATAGCGGTATGCGGCGGCGTGCTCGGAGTGTTGTTCATGATACCTTTGCGCACGGCTTTGATTGTTGAAGAACACGGAGTCCTGCCGTTCCCGGAGGGACAGGCCTGCTCGGAAGTGCTGCTCGCAGGAGAAGAGGGCGGCGACAAATCGAAGATAGTATTTGCGGGGCTTGGCATATCGGCTGTTTATAAGTTTATCGCCGACGGATTACGTCTGTTCCCAAGCGAGATAGACTGGTCGATACCGGCGTACCCCGGATCGGGCATAGGCGCGGACGTGCTTCCGTCGCTCGTGGGCGTAGGCTACATATGCGGAGCAAAAGTGTCCTCGTATCTTTTGAGCGGCGCGGTGCTCGGCTGGTTCGTGATCATGCCGCTGCTTGTGCTTATCGGCGGCGACGCGGTGATGTATCCCGCGACGGAGCCGTTCAACGCGCTGAGCACATGGGATCTATGGGGCAATTTTATCCGTTACATAGGCGCCGGAGCGGTTGCCGCCGGAGGTATTATCAGCCTTGTTAAATCATTCCCGCTTATAGCAAAGACTTTTTCAAAGGCGATAAAAGGCTTCGGACATAAAGGCGCTACTACCGTACGCACGGAAAGAAGTATCTCTCTTCCCGTGGCTATGATATGTGCTGTTGTCATAGCGATATTGCTGTGGATAACTCCGGGCGTACCGATAGAATTCCTTTCCGCAATGCTTATTATAGTGTTCGGCTTCTTCTTCGCGACCGTTTCGGCGCGTATGGTAGGACTGGTCGGTTCGTCTAACAACCCGGTATCCGGTATGGCTATAGCAACGCTGCTTATCGCAACTATCATTCTTAAAGCGACCGGTAACGTAGGCATAGCCGGAATGACTACGGCTATATGTATCGGAACGGTCATATGTATCGTTGCCGCAATGGCGGGCGACACCTCGCAGGATCTTAAAACAGGCTATATCGTCGAAGCAACGCCGTTATATCAGCAGTTCGGCGAGCTTATCGGTACTGTAGCGGCGGGACTTGCAATAGCGGGCGTATTGAATTTGTTGAACGCGGCATGGTCTTACGGTTCGCCTGAGCTTCCCGCACCGCAGGCTACGCTTATGAAAATGGTAGTCGAGGGCGTTATGGGCGGCAATTTGCCGTGGGGACTCGTATTCACCGGCGTATTTATCGCAATAGTCGTTGAAATTATCGGAGTGCCGGTACTGCCGTTCGCACTCGGTCTGTATCTGCCCATACATTTATCCATACCGATAATGGTCGGCGGACTTATCAGGCTTTGGGTAGAAAAGCGCAAGTTCAAATCGGAAACAAGACGTAAAGAGGTCGTTGACAACGGCGTGCTGTATTCGTCTGGAATGATAGCCGGAGAGGGTATAGTAGGGATCATTCTGGCGATATGTACCGTATTCGGCGTTAATATGAGCCTCGACGGAGTTTTAGGCAACTGGGGCGGCCTCGGATTCTTTGCAATACTTATCGCTGTGATGTTTGTGTTCATATTCGGCGGAAAGAAGAAAAGAAAAGCGAAAGAAGAGGAAATAAGCGGGGAAGAAGAATAAGAAGTAATGGCAAAAAAGAGGAAAATACCGGCGAATTACATGGATCAGATCCCCGTACACGACGCTAAACACCCGTGGCGGCTCACCGACGACGGCATGGCTGAGGTGGATATGGAGCATAAAGGCTTTTATAACCGTATTGCACAAAAATTTTTCAAAAAGCCGCGCGTCAGCCATATTGCACTTGATAAGTACGGCACCGTCGTATGGCAAAATATTAACGGCGAAAACACCATCGCGGATATTGTCGGCATAATGGAAGAAGCGTTCCCCGACGAAACGGACAGAATGCTGGACAGAGTTGTGACCTTTACCGTAACGCTTAGGCGCACCGGATTTATCACGATATCGAATCCGTCGCAGCAATAGCTTATAAAATAAAAACCACGGCTCGACCGAAAGATCAAATCAAGCAAAAACCGACTTCGCAATTCAAGCGGAGCTGGTTTTTTTCTGTAAATAAAAATTTTATTCAGGGTATTGACAAAACAGAAAAGGCGATGTATAATTGTATTAGTCGGAGTAATACAGTCTTGATTTACGGAGGGGGTAAAAGCAAACTTATTTTTATAAAAACATTCACAAAAATCTTATCAGCACTCAATTTGAAAGGAACTAACATCATGAAAATTTCAGTAAAAGATCTGACCAAAAACTACGGAGAAGACGAAACGCTGGTGCAGGCGGTAAAGAAATGCAGCTTTACCATATCGCAGGGCGAGCATATCGCTGTTGTAGGGCCGAGCGGTTCCGGCAAGACCACGCTGCTTAACGTCATGGGCGGGCTGGACGCTCCTACTACGGGAACGGTGAGCTATGACGGCGAGGAATTGCCGTTTGACGACCCGAACAAGCTCGCGTCGTTCAGACTTAAAAACATAGGTCGGGTGTTTCAGGCATATGACCTGATACCGGAGCTTACCGCATATGAAAATATAATCGTTCCCGCCTTGCTGGATTCTAAAAAGCCGGATAAAGCGTATATCCGCTCGGTGACGGAGATACTGGAAATAGACGATCGGCTTTACCGCTACCCCCTCCGAGCTTTCGGGCGGACAGCAGCAGCGCGTCGCTATAGCACGAGCGCTTACAAATAAACCGTCGGTCGTCCTTTGCGACGAGCCGACGGGAAATCTTGATAAAAAAAGCAGTAAAGCGGTAATTGAATTGTTAAAACAGACCTCCTCGCAGCTTAACTGTACTTTGGTGATAGTTACCCACGACGGCAGCGTCGCCGCACAAATGGACAGGATAATTTCCATAAACGACGGCAATGTAAGCGAAAGGGAGTGATCCTTGTGAGAAGCTCCTTTTTTATCGCAAGCAGATTTATAAAAGCGCATAAATGGACGGCGCTGCTTGGCGTGCTGGTGATATCGCTTTTTGCGGCGGCGTTTCAAGCGTCGCTTACCTATAACGGCTGCTATGCAAAAACCGTGGAGAATAATACTCTTAAGACCTACGGCGAGGAAGCGGGCATTATCTACAACGCCGATATTGCCCAAACCGAAAAATTTTTATCCGAAACTTCGGAAGAAATGACAGGTTTTTGCGGATATGACGCCGTTTACTCTGAAACTCTGGATAATAAATATTATATAGGCTATATGCCCAAAAGCGTGCTTGACAGCAAGCACAGAACGCTGACAGAGGGCAGACTTCCCGAAAGAGAGGGAGAAGCCGCGGTAGAGGAAAGCATATACTCCGCGCTGGGGCTTACCGCTGATATAGGCGACAGCTTTACCGTCACCGTCGAGCAGGACGGCAAGCCGACCGAAAAAACCTTTACATTATGCGGCAAGGTGGAAAGCTATCTTATGAACTGGCAGCGCACCGACGTCAGCAAAAAATCATTTACATATCCGCCGCCGGTGATCCTGACAGTCAAAGATAACAGCCAAGCGCCGGACTATATCGACGTTATGTGCAGTCATACACCCCAAAACGGCAGATATTTCGGCGGAGAGTTTAGTGATACATTGGTGATACTGGACAGCTCCGGAGTCAAGGCGCAGATGGATTCTATAAAGGTGATAACTGTCCCGTTAGCGGCGTTCATCGTGATAATAATGATACTGGGGATATACGGCGTTTTACAGTACATAATGAACGATTACGATAAATACGTCCGTCTGCTCGGTCGCATAGGAATGCCGCTTAAAAAGTGCATACCCATATATCTTATCGTTGCGCTTGCGATGATGATATCCGCTTCACTTATCGGCAGCGCTTTGGGTTACTTTATAAGCCTTGTTTTCTGTCGGGTCATCTCTTCAATAATGTTAGAGCAGGAGATTATTTTCGTATATGATACCGACTGCGCGCTTATCGGCTGCGCGGTATGCTCCGCAGTAATATTGCTAGCTTTTGCCGCGTCGATGATCAAATATTTTGTAAAAGCCAAAAAAGCCGCCAAAGGGAAGAACGTAAAATTCAAAAAGCGATATGTAAGACCTTTCGGCGAGGACGGCTCGATAATAAAGCTCTGGAAGAAAGCGCAGGCGCGGCTCAACTTTTCTCAAAAGCTTTTATCCGGTCTGCTGATGTTTTTGTGCGTTATTGTTGCGTGCGTGGGTTTGCTCGGTTCTCAGATGACGCTGATAAATACGTTTCAGCCGGTGGCGTTAGATGAACAGGATATCCGCGAGGATCTGATATTCTATATACCCGGCGGTGGCGCGGGGCCGCTGACTTACAATATAAATCAGCCGGAGGGTTCGGGAGTGTCGGCGGAAAATCTCAAAGAGCTTACCGACGCGGGATTGAAGGTTGCCCGCGCTTCCATGAGCGTAAATATCGGCGCTTATGTTTTTTATGATACTTCGGACTATGACCCGGCTTTGGAAAGATATATGGAACAGGCAAGCTGCCTTAACGAAAAGGAGACCCCGACGCTTGAATATGCGCTTAAGGCGGCGGGCGGAACAAAGAACGATTATCTCATGCAAAATTTTGACATCTGTATAAGAAAATACGACGGTTTGGCGAGCGATTTCGACGTGGAGGGCATAGACAAAAACGAATTTGAAAGCGGCAAGGCGATAGTTGCGCCGGAGGAATATTTTAACGTGGGCGATAAGCTCACTATACTGACAGTCAGCAGCGTCGATCCCGAAAAGCCGGCGGACGATCCGGAAAAATTCCTGTTCCATAAGGACGAGTATACGGTCGGCGCGGTCACTGATTGTAATTATTTCGTGTTGTGCGTCGATTATCTTTCAAATATCCACAAGGCGGCAAAATACGACGAGGTAAGCCTTACCGTTCCCGATACCGACGATAAGGAGCTTGTCAAAACCGCCGTCGAAAAGGCGGAAGCGGTCACCGCAAAAAGTCAATATACTTCGCTGGATAACAGGATAAGACAGCGTGAGGAATATAAGCAAGCCTTTTTGTCCGGCCTTATCAGCTTCGGTCTTGTAGTATTCGTTTTTGAGCTGATGACGGCAGCGGCGGTAATTATCTCGGCAAAGCTAAAGACCAAAGGAGATATGCGCAGCCTTTATCTGTTAAATGAGCTGGGCGCGGCTCCCGCTTTACTTGTAAAGCTGTCGGCGCTGTCAAATATGAAAGTGATACTATTTTCGGGCGGTATAGCGGCGCTGTTGTCGGCGGCGCTTGCGATAGAAAGAACGGTGACCTATTATTTCCTGCCTATCCTCGGACTCGCCATAGGGACGGTCGCGCTGTGCATTTTCCTTACGATATTTACCGCCGCGTTATGCTATATCGTATCCAAAAGGGAGGTAGTAAAAGCTATAAAGATAAATTAATGTCCGCTTGAAAAATGAAAATACCTACCGAACTTGAATAAATAAAAACTCTCCCCTCGTTATAAGCTTTTTACGGCTGCAATGAGGGGAGTTTTTGAAAATCCCACACCCGTATATACGAGTGTGGGAGTACTGGTGGAGCCGAGGGGAATCGGACCCCTGTCCGAAAGCAAATCCGGCGGCTTTTCTACACGCTTAGTCAAGTCGTTTGAAATTTCCTCGCGGCGCTCCGACTGACAGGATCGCCGTTTTGGTAGCCCTTTGATACATTAACGGCTGCAAGGCTCTCACCGAAAATGTTGGCTGCTGGTCGACGCCCGGAGTGAGGCCGCAGCGTTCCTCACGCGGACGGCAGCGCCTTAGGCGGCTGCTAACTCAGATCTGTTGTCTGCGTTTAATTTTAAGTTGCCCGTTTTGAAGAGCTCGGGCGGACTCTGCGTGCTTTACCGACTTCTTCGCCCCCGTCGAAACCTTTACGGCCCCGTAAGGACTGTAAATGCAATTTTATCACGTATTCAGACAAATGTCAAGACGTTTTCACAAGGTTTTCATTGACTTTTTTCGTATATTATGCTAGAATATGCTTAAATTAGTTCAAGGAGAATTTATATGAATAGATTTGTAAAAACAGTACTGACAGCGGCACTAACAGCTTCGCTCGCCGTTATATTATGCTCTTGCGATAACGCCGTGGATGTTTCGGATACCCCCGTAAGCTCCGTTGAAGAACCGGAAAGCGTTGCCTCGTCCGAACCCGAAAGCGTTATAGAAAGCACAAAGGCGGAGACCTCCGCGCCGGAAAAAGAGCATGTATATGTAGAAAACGGCAGATTTTCCTTACCGGACGACGCGTTTTCCTTTGCGCTGGAGGACGGCTGGAAAATGACCGACAACGGGCTTGCCTGGCAGTTTGACAACGAGGATTTTCCCTACAATAATTTTAACCTCGTCGCCGCCACGACCTATACCGACGTGGAGGAAACCACCGAAAACCAGATGCTCGGCACTTATCAGACGATGATGACCGATTTTCAGCTTATAGACTTTCAGCATATCAAGATAGCAGGTAAACCAGCCGTATTTATGCAGGTGTCCGGCAAATATTCCATGATGACCACCGACACGGTGATCTATCAATATGCAATACAATCGGGAGATATGCTGTACACGCTGTCCTTTTCTCAGGGCGGCTGGGACGACGGCTTTTCCGATATGATACAAAACCTGATAGACAGTATACAAATAGCCTGATTCTTACCTATATACAAAAAATCTCCCCTGCATAGGCATGCGGAAACCGAACCCAAGTCGGTTTTTACGGGCATCTTTCCGCCAATACTGCGTCAACCTCGCTCGGCATACGCAAGTATGCCTT
>CANRII010000109.1 GCA_947630685.1 uncultured Ruminiclostridium sp.
GATTGCCGTCCATCCGTTTAGGCTCCTTTGTCACCGATAATATTTTAGCATATCTTTGTGATATTTGTCAATATAAAATCACCCCCCCGAAAATTTCAGGAAAACTATTGACAACGGCATGGACTGTTTGGTATAATTATGGCATAAACCTGTGATCAAGGATAGTAACCGCAGAAAGCACCCACAGAGAGCGGCGGGTGGTGCGACGCCGCGGCAGCGCTGCGATGAATGGGCTTGTGAGGGCGAACCGAACCGTTAAGGCAAGGCTAGACGCGTCCGCGCGTTACAGCGGGAAAGAGCGCGCCGAAAGGCGAATTTAGGTGGCACCGCAGGAAATTACCTGTCCTATTGTTTTAGGACGGGTTTTTATTTTATATATGAAAGGAATGTATTGACATGAGCGAGATCCCTTACAAAATCTATCTTGAAGAAAACGAGATGCCGACGGCATGGTACAACGTGCGCGCGGACATGAAGAACAAGCCCGCTCCGCTTATCAATCCCGGCACACATCAGCCGATGGGCTTTGATGATCTGAGAGGCGTATTCTGCGATGAGCTGGTAAAGCAGGAGCTTAACAACACCGACCGCTTTATCGAGATACCGGAGGAGATACGCAATTTCTACAAAATGTACCGTCCCTCTCCGCTGGTAAGAGCATACTGCCTTGAAAAGGCGCTGGACACTCCCGCAAAGATCTACTACAAATTCGAGGGCAACAACACCTCCGGCAGCCACAAGCTCAACTCCGCGATAGCTCAGGCGTATTACGCTAAAGAGCAGGGGCTCAAAGGCGTTACCACCGAGACCGGCGCAGGTCAGTGGGGCACCGCGCTGTCCATGGCGTGCGCATATCTCGGACTGGACTGCAAGGTCTACATGGTAAAGGTTTCTTACGAGCAGAAGCCGTTTCGCCGCGAGGTCATGAGGACATACGGTGCGTCGGTCACCCCGTCGCCGTCCGATACCACCAATGTGGGAAGAAAGATACTTGAAGATTTCCCCGGCACTACCGGAAGTCTGGGCTGCGCTATCTCCGAGGCGGTAGAGGTCGCTACCTCCACCGAGGGCTACCGTTACGTGCTCGGCTCGGTATTATCTCAGGTGCTGCTCCACCAGTCTATAGTAGGACTTGAAAGCAAGACCGCGATGGATAAATACGGCATAAAGCCGGACGTTATAATAGGCTGCGCGGGCGGCGGCTCCAACCTCGGCGGACTTATCTCTCCGTTTATGGGTGAGAAGCTGCGCGGTGAGGCCGATTATGAATTTATCGCGGTAGAACCCGCGTCCTGCCCCAGCCTTACAAGAGGCGTGTTCGCATACGATTTCTGCGACACCGGAAACGTCTGCCCGATGGCGAAGATGTACACCCTCGGCAGCCGCTTTATCCCCTCGCCGAACCATGCGGGCGGACTGCGCTATCACGGCATGAGCAGCATACTTTCGCAGCTGTATCATGACGGATATATAAAAGCGCGCTCCGTTGAGCAGACTGCGGTATTTGAGGCCGCTACCAAATTTGCCCGCACCGAGGGTATCCTCCCCGCGCCGGAAAGCTCGCACGCTATCCGCGTAGCTATGGACGAGGCGCTCAAGTGCAAGGAGACCGGAGAGGAGAAGACGATACTGTTCGGCCTGACCGGCACCGGATACTTCGACATGGTGGCTTACGAGCAGTACAACAACGGCACCATGACCGATTATATCCCCACCGATGAGGAACTCCAAAAGAGCTTTGCTCAGATACCCAAGGTAGATTTATAAACAATAAAAACGTCATTAACTTTACTCCCTCCCCGATTATGGGGAGGGATCTTTGTATAATCGTTTTGGAAGAACCAAAACGCGTTGAAATTTACGGGAAAACAGCCGAAATGCGTAAAGACCTCTTGACAAACCGCTTTCAAAATGGTATACTATTAAAGCATTCGGAGAGGTATCGAAGTGGTCATAACGAGGCGGTCTTGAAAACCGTTTGCCCAAAAGGCACAAGGGTTCGAATCCCTTCCTCTCCGCCAAGCAGCGCGGCGCTGCATAAGATACGCTCCCATATTACGGGAGCGTATTTTTTATGCTTGAAAGACAAAACGTCATAACACGATATCGGAAACGCCTTACGAATCGTCCTCAGCTCTTTTCCATGCGCAATTTTCCCCGATTCCTCAATAAAATTCAAAGATCCCGCCGAAGCGGGATCCCCGATTTTTGTTGTTTTATCACGTCACTTGAACGGTGAATGTCAGAGTATCCGAATAGCTGCCCGCGTATTCGGCGTGTTCCCCTGATAGCGCTGTCTCAAAGTCAAGGGTCGCCCAGCCCGAGGTTTCCCCGGCCAGCACGGTGAGTATCACAATATCCTCCCCTGCGTTGATATCATGTCCGTTCACCTTCATTCCGTACTCTATATATCCGCTGTCGTTCACCATTCTAAAGCCGTTGAGACTGCTTACCGAGATACCCAGCTTGCCGCCTTTATTAAGCAGAACGTCGCTTGCCATAAGCGCCCTTTCCACGATTTTTTCGCTGTCGGTAAAGGTAACGCTTGCGGGGATCGTCACCTTGTAGTTGACGTTCGCGTTATAGCTTACGCTTATAGAGCCGCTGCCTTCTGTATCTCCGCTTGTTATCTCCTCCGCTTTTACGCTTAGCGGCGAGATAAGCGCAAGCGACGATACAAGAACAGCGATCAGAAAATTTTTGAGCATTTTTATCCCCCATTTGCAATATGCTATTCAGCTATCAGACGGGCTACAATGTCGGCATTGTTAGTAGGAGTCAGCCCGTCCGCACGATAAGGCTGAATATGGATAACGGCGTTGTATTCACCCTTTTTAAGCGGAGTTGAAAGAGAAATTTTCTCTATCCTTTTTCCCGCCTCAACTAAGGAGGAGGTATACAGCGAGCGATAGCTGCCGTCTATCTGAACTTTAAGCTCAAAGGTAAGATAGTAAAGACCGTCGTTTTCTTCGGGATTGAAAAAGTTTACGGCCACCTCGGTCTCATTTGCCGGAATGACAAGCGCCGCCGCGCCGGGGATCGTCACTCCCTGATGAGGCTTTTCACTTTCCCCGCCGCCGCTGCTTTGGTCGGGTTCTACATTAAATTCCACTCCGCCGATAAAGCCTGTTTCATGTCCCGAAGCTAAAAAATGACCTGCCAACCCGCCGAGAATGAATACCATTACCATGAGCAGGAGTATTATGAAGATTTTTACGGTTTTTTCCCTCTTGTTGCCTTCGCCGTCTGTGTTCATACAACGCCGCGCCTTTCATTTTTTGTATTGCGGAAAATTTCTTCCTCGTTGATATGATATGCGGGACAAGGAGAGGATGTTATAACTATATTTCAGCGTTGCACAACGCTCTTTCGTTTTTGCGTTTATCACCAAAAAAATCACAAAAAGCCGATCTTTTAAGGTCGTTTTTTCTTTTGTTATGCGAAGTATCCTAGGTCGGTGATTGTAAGGCTTTCAGATAAGAATTAAGGGGTCAATTTAATATACAAAGCAAATATTATACGTGGATCAAAAATAAACTTTATCGCATTTGACAAGCAAAATACTACGTGCTATAATATGGAGTACAACCTTGGCAAGATATACCGGCTTCTATAGGTCGATTCCTTCGTGCGGCTGTTGTCATACCTTGCTAAGTTGCGTCTTACCGGGTAAGACGGTAATCGTCACAGCAAAGCTTTGCAATTAATAACAGGGGCGATCCCCTATTGAATTTTGCTGTCTTTGGACAGAGAACGGAGGTAGATACAGCAAGGGTATTTACCATATATGAGCGTTGGTAAAATATCTGAACTATGAGATTTGACAGGACAATTATCCCCGATGATCTTATGCTCAGGCTTTCGCATTTTGCGAAAAATTTATTTAATAGTAGGAGGCAATAATGAGATCATTAAAATTACCCGCAGCTATCACAGCTGCGGCAATAGCGGTGACAGCGGTATGCTCAATGCCGTTTGCGGTAGGCGCCGAACAGATCACAGGAGGCGTCACATCCTCACCCGTACTGGGAGATTCTTACTTTGTAGGCGACGACGTATTCGAGTATGAAACGGTGGAATGGGATGACACCGTTACCGCTACTATAACCGGATACAACGGCGATTCTAAAGACATTGTCATTCCGTCCGAGGTGGGCGGCTATACCGTAACCGCAATAGACGATTATGTGTTTGCATGGCGGGATCTTACATCGGTAGTGATACCGGACGCCGTTACATGGATAGGCACAAGCGCCTTTTGCGGAAATAACTTCACAGAGATAAATTTACCTAAGTATGTAGAGGGCATCGGCGAATATGCATTCGATGAATGCCCAAATCTTACAAAATTCTCCATAGATGAGGATAACGGAGTTTATAAGTCGGTAGACGGCGTGCTGTTTTCTAAAGACGGAGAAGATTTGATAAAGTATCCCCAAGGTAAAAAGGGCGCGTATACCATTCCCGACGAAGTGACCTGGATATCAAACAACGCATTCAGCAATTGTGAAGATCTTACTTCGATAGTTATTCCCGACGGTGTTACATATATAGACAACAACGCTTTCAATGGCTGTACGGGACTGATATCTGTCGATATACCGGACAGCGTTACCGGTATAAGCGATTACGCATTCGGCTCATGCTTGTCGCTGACCGAGATCAAACTGCCGGCATCGCTGACTTATATCGGAACAGGCGCTTTTTCCGGCTGCTCTTCTCTGACTTCGATAGAAATACCCGCTAAGGTAAATTATATCGAAAGTTATGCTTTTGTAAATTGCAACAAGCTGACCGAAATAAGCGTAGATAAGGATAATATCTATTATATTTCGGTAGACGGCGTACTGTTTGACGCAGACGGCTGCACTCTTATCGCCTATCCGGGCGGCAAAAGCGGTGCTTACACCGTACCCGACACCGTGGTCGAAATAGACTCAAACGCATTTGCATACTGCGGAGAGCTGACCTCGGTCGTTATTCCCGAAAGCGTTAAAGAAATCGGGGACAGCGCATTTAACAACTGCATTAAATTAGCTTCCGTAACTCTTCCCGACACTGTAGAGGAGATAGGCGACAGCGCATTTTACAATACCGTTGTGTTCGATGATCAGAAGACTCCGGTGAAATATGTAGGTAACTGGCTCGTTAGCTGCGATTATGACCCAGATAATGACAAGATAGAAATAAAAGAGGGTACTGTGGGTATCGCAAATTCGGCGTTCCGTTATTTCGACTATCTGACGTCGGTAGTTATTCCCGACGGTGTAAAGCATATAGGCGAGTATGCTTTCGCATACTGCTATGAGCTTAAATCCGTAAATATCCCCGATAGTGTTGACTGTATAGGAGTTAACGCGTTTAACGATACCGCTTTTCTTAACGAGCAGACCGGCGCGATAAAATACGCCGGCAACTGGGTCGTAGACAGCGATTACGATCTTGAAAAAGCCGAGATAAAAGACGGTACTGTAGGTATTGCGGACAGCACTTTCAGCAGTCAGGGTGCGTTGACCTCTTTGACGCTGCCGGACAGCTTAAAGCATATAGGCAATAGCGCATTTGCATGGTGCTATAATCTCGCTTCGGTAACTATCCCCGAAAATGTTGATTGCATAGGTGACAGCGCATTCACCGGTACTGTTATTACCTCTTTGACTATTCCCGAAGGCGTAACGAAAATAGGTGAATCTGCGTTCTATGATTGCAACGATCTTGCTGAGGTAACTATCCCCGGCAGCGTTGCCGAGATAGATGACTATGCGTTCGGCGAATGTGATTCCTTGAAATCAATAACACTTCCGGAAGGCGTTAAGAAAATAGGTTACAACGTTTTCCAATATGATGCTGCATTAGAGAGCGTTTACCTGCCCGAAAGTCTTGTTGAAATAGGCGAAGATGTATTTGAATACTGCTCGGATAAGCTGACCATTTACAGCTATTTAGGCTCGGCGGCTGAAAAGTATGCAAAGGATAACGATATAGCTTTCGAGGCTGTTATAGGTCAGATAGACGAATTTGCCGCAACCGATATCGGCGCTGATTATATCGAGCTTACCTGGAGCAGGGCTCCAGGCGCTGACAGATACGAGATAAGCTATCAAAAGAAGGGCGACAGCGACTGGGCATTCCTTTATACCGACGGCGACGCTCTCTCCTACAAAATAGAAGGTCTTGAGGAAAACACCGAATACAACATTGCGATAAGAGCTACTGCTACAATAGAGGAGGAGTTCGGTAATACCTACCTGTCAAGTAATCTTAAGGAAATTACCGCGACGACTTCCGCTAAGCCCGTTGATACCACCAAACCCGACACCACCACCAAACCCGACACCACCACCAAACCCGATAACACCAGTAAGCCTGATAATACCGGCAAGCCCGATAACACCGAGAACCCCGATACCGGTTATGCTCCGGCATTCGGCGCAGCTATCCTTATGGCGGGAGCTTTAGGCGCTATGACGGTATCCTTGATACGCAGGAAAAAGAAATAAATAATACCTGCTTAAATCTTAAAATTTTGATTTGATTTACAAAAATTCTCCGTACGGAAAACGTACGGAGATTTTTTTTGAAAAGTAAAACGCTGATTATGACGAATTTTCCTCGGTTTCGGCTATCTCATCGGAACAGATAATGCCGTCCACCCCTTAAAAACCGACTTCTTAAAAATTTAACACAAAAACGGACAGATTTTTGATCTGCCCGTTTTTTATTTTGTTGGAAATATATCGTGGTATTCTTTCGCAAATTTCATTCTTTTGCGAAAAGGAAAAATTGTGTTAGAATATAATCGCGAAGCCGTAATACAGCGCTG